>JARCRQ010000092.1 GCA_029850585.1 Sideroxydans sp. | reverse complement strand
GCTTATAAACAAACACTTTATTGACTTGCCCCAAGCGATGCGCGCGATCGGTGGCTTGATTTTCTACCGCCGGATTCCACCAAGGATCGTAGTGAATCACGGTGTCGGCAGTGGTGAGATTTAGCCCTACACCGCCCGCTTTCAAACTGATGAGGAAAATCGGCACTTCCCCGTCTTGAAAACGGCGCACCACTTCCTCGCGATTTTGCGTGTCGCCAGTGAGTTTTACATAAGCTAAATTTTCTTTTGCCAGCTCGATTTCGATCAGTTCCAACATGCTGGTGAATTGCGAAAACACCAAGATGCGTCTGCCTTCGCTGACCAGCTCTGGCAACATTTCCATCAGCATGTCGAGCTTGGCATGTTCTTGCACTTTTTGCGCGGCGGTGAGTTTGAGCAGGCGCGGGTCGCAGCACACTTGGCGCAGTTTGAGCAGCGCGTCGAGCATGATGATGTGGCTGCGCGCGAAGCCTTTTTCGGCGATTTCTTCACGCACCCGTTTGTCCATGGCGATGCGCACGGTTTCATACAAATCGCGTTGCGCGCCGCTCAATTCAACACTGCGAATAATCATGGTTTTTTCGGGCAAGTCGCTCGCCACGTCTTGTTTGCGGCGACGCAAAATAAACGGTTTGATGCGTTGCGCCAACAGGGTGCGACGCTGCGTGTTACCTTGTTTTTCAATCGGGTTACGCCACGTTTTAGCGAAGGCTTTGGCATCGCCCAACATGCCGGGTAACAAGAAATCAAACTGCGACCATAAGTCACCTAAATGATTTTCTAACGGCGTACCCGTCAGACATAAACGATGGCGCGCGGTGAGTTTGCGCACCGCAAGAGCGGCTTGGCTGGCGGCGTTTTTGACGGTTTGCGCTTCGTCCAAAATCAGCAAGTGATAGTCGTGTTGCAACAAAATATCTTGGTCGCGCCACAGCAGCGGATAGGTGGTCAAAATTACATCGTGGTCGGCGATATTGGTAAATTTATCTAAGCGTTGTTTGCCGTGCAAAGACAAAACTTTGAGGTCAGGGGCGAAGCGTGCGGCTTCGTTTTTCCAGTTAAAAATAAGTGAGGTGGGCAACACAATCAGCGACGGCTTGTCCATGCGTCCGCTGTGTTTTTCAATCAATAAGTGCGCCAAGGCTTGCGCGGTTTTGCCCAAGCCCATGTCGTCCGCCAAGATGCCCGCCAGCTCGTTTTCGCGTAAAAATTGCAGCCATGCCACGCCTTCTAATTGATAGGGGCGCAGCTCTAAAGCAAAATTTTTCGGCGGCTTGACTGCCTTGACCCCGTCACTGTTTTTGAGCTTTTCTGCCAAAGCTATCAACGCGTCCGCACCCTTAAATTGCCAGCGTTCCATGTCGCTTAATTGCTGAATGCGCGCCACGTCATAACGCGATAACCGGATGCCTTCGCCGCGCATTCCACCATCGAATAATTCCAACAGCGTGCGCGCAAGCGGCTTGATGCGCACCGCAGGCACATTGACTTGCGCGCCATTCGGCAACTGCAAAGTAACCGCTTCGTTATCTGCCATCAGCTCGACTTGCAACGCGTCTAACCAACGCGCATCGACCTTAAATAATTCATGCAACAGCGGGGCTAAAGCGACGCGTTCGCCGTTGACCACGATGCCCATATTCAAGCTAAACCAGCCGTCTTCTTGCTCGTCAAAATCGCCTACCCACGCTTCGACTTCGACGATGTGATGACGAAAACCCGGCAGGATTTCGATTTGCCAAGCGGTATCACGCAAACTCGGTACGGCTTGCTGCATAAAGGGCGGCCAGTCTTCTTCGCGGTCGAGTCCAAGCTGTGCGTAAGGCTGTTCGCCCGCCACAAAACTGACTTGTGGCATGTCGTTTAAGCCATGCCGATGTAGCACTTTTAACGCGGCAGCCTCGGCAGTTTTATCGCGCAGCACGCGCACCGTTTCGCCGCTGGCAAGCGTCGTAAATTCACTGGGATGATCGTGTGCAATACACGCCTCGCCATAGCACCATTGCAGATGCCCGAAGTCGCGCACTTGCTGACCGTAGGGATAACCGCGATACGCGCTGCGATACGCCGCATCCGAAGTGCCGAGCGAGAGACGCGGCTGCATGGCAGTTTTAATTTGGCGCAAGGCAGCTTTGGAGGGCGCGGGTAAATCGGGCAACAACTCGCGCAAGGCTTCGGCGACCACCAACATTTCCATGTCGTTCAACGGCGGCATGGTCAATAGCTTTGCCACTTGCGCGGGGGCTTGCGCGATGCGCAATTCACCCAGTTCGCCGAACTCACTATCCACATACCAAATCGCTTCAGGCAAGCTAATCAGTTGCACCGCGTTGCCGCTGCGTATCACGGTCGGCTGCATACAACCTTGGTCGTCCGCGCCCCACGCGATATGCGCATCGCGCGCGTCGCCTTGCGTCAGCGGCAGCGGTTCGGATAAACGCTCGCGATTGCCCGCTACACGCTGACGTAAATACAGCCGCCCCGTGGCGAGTAAACGGCGCAGCAATTCGTCGCCGTGTTTGCCGATGACTTGATAGCCGTCGTAACGGTCGTATTGACGCAACAGCAGACGCAAAATTGGCAGATCGTCTTCGCGCACATATTGCGGCGGATTAAGCAAGGTGCGCTCGACGTTATCCCAAAAATCCAACGCGCCCATCAGCTCGCCTGCCGCATCCAGCTTGGCTTTGTAGATTTGCACCACATAGTGTTGGTGCTGCGCTGACTTCATCAGCCCATAACACAACGCCACGCTGCGCTGCGTGCTGGCAGGCTTTTTGCGTGCCGGGGCGAGTTGCACCGTGCCGCGTAATTCGGCAATCCATTCGGTCAAAGCATGATTCACCGTGGTGCCCGTTGGGCTCACCACACGCGGTACGCTCAACACCGACAGCAACACCGCCGCCGCATGTTTGCATTGGTAGCCCACAGGGCAAGTGCAGAACGGCTTGGCGGTGAGTGCGCCCTTTTTATCGCGCTGCAATAAAATTTCCAATTCGTAAGGCAGCCGTTGCGTGCCTTGCACTTTGGCGCGTATCAGCTCGGCTTGAATATCCAAATCGCGAATCGAATTGAGATAGGCTTTAGCGCGATTGATGTCGTTGATGGCGAACCAGCGCGTGATGTCGGCGAGGGTGTAAGAAAGGGCTAAGGACATAGGCAGAGCAAGCAAATAAAGGATGAATGGCTGCCGTGCAAGGCGCGGCAAAACTAACCGCGCATTATGCCGTAGATTGTGCTGCTACTAGGGGGAAAAGAACTTAGTGTTCAACGGAACGCGTGATATGCAGCTCGCCAAATTCATTATCAATATGCCTGCCATGCGTATTGTGTTCATCTAGTGCTGCGCGGGTCAAATGCAAACCGTATAAATCGTTATCAGGGTCAATGCGTTTGCCCATTTTGCACACGCGATCCCAAATTTTAGGGTCAGCAATCCCTTCTAACTCGCTCGCCACTGCGGCAAATTTTGCTGCATCGTTACGCGTATCGTAAATATCCAGCAGGGTTAAATAAATTTGCTCGTTTTGGGGATTGATAATCAAGGCTTCTTGCAATACTTCTTCGGCTAATTTGTCATGTCCAAACTGTAAATAAATATCAGCTTGTTCGAGTAAATCGTATTCGGGATTGTTGCTAGGCGCGGGGGCTTTGTAGGCAGGCACCTTCATCGACACATCACCGATTTGTACCGTATCGGCAATCCGACGTTCCGTCGTAACAGCCTTAGCCACAAAGGGATTCAGCGTGTCTAAGTGTTTGACGTGCGCTTGCGCTAAATGCAAATCATCAAAAATACTATGCGAAAAATCAGTGCCCTGTTCACGTCGATAGCGCCAAGCGTACAAGCCGCCCAGCAACGCCAACACGCCTGCCAGCGACAATAAAAATTTAGTACTGCGCCCCCAATGTTCCACCACGGGCGGGGCTTGCAGCGCGATGGGTTTGATCTGCACAGGCGCACTCACGGGTGCAATAACAGGCGATAAGCCCGCGACTAAATTGCTGTCAACACCACTCGCCGCAACGGGCAACGCGCTCGCCAGCACACTGCTCGCCAGCGTTGCCGAGGCGGCAGGCGCGGTATTTTTCAGCGTGTTAATCAAGGCTTGCATGGCGGTAATTTGCAGGGTCAATTCATGCAGGGTTTTATTTTTTGCAATTAGCTCTTCTTGCAAAGCATCGGCATTCGCAGTGCCCACTTCTTGCTTAGAAATATGCAGCCCGATACTCAGCTCACGCGACATCGCTAAAGTCAAATTTGGCGCGTTCGCGCCCGCATGTGCCTCGTCTAATTGCTGCAAAGAAATATGAGGTTTCGGCACGGCTGCGGGAGTTGCAGAGGGCGCGGGGGCAACACGCGGCGTGCGCGCACGCGGGCGCACGGGCAGCGCGTCTAAACTATTTTTCACGGGAATAATTTTGACGGCCTCCACACGCGGCACAAGGTTTGGCGTAGGACTCGCTAAGGCGGCCGGGGCGGTTACGGCTAGCGCGACAGGAGCGGTGGGCGGGTCTAACAACAGAGTGAAAGTTTTAACCACGCGCCCACCAGGGTAGGACACATCCAGCAGCAGCTGCAAAAAAGGCTCATTCACAGCTTGCGCACTACTGATGTTGATGAACGGCGCACTGCCCGCTTCATTGCTCACCACAAAATAAAATTTGACGCTATCAGGATAGCTCAAGCCATTTTTTTGATAGTCGTCGCGACTGGCTAAACGCACCGCCAACGGCGTGCCGTGTTCGGGCGGGGCGAGTAGCTCGACTTGTGCGGAGAGCCGCGAACCTAATTCACTATGACTATGCAGTTCACCTAAACCGAAAGCACTGCATTGGCTGCTATAAGCGAGCAACAGCAACGCCAGCGGCGTGAATTGGGGCAAGCCTCGCCCAGAAAATTTCAAGGGATTTTTCATGGAAAAGTTACGACTGTAGTTATTGTAGAGGGCCAAATTGCACAACCGCCAATTTAGCCGCGCGGCATAGTACAGCTTAAACAAAATAATTTATACGCTATGACGGTCTATGTATTGTGGTCTATACCACCAGCTCAATCAGCCGCATGGGCGCGTTTTGGTTCGGAGAGTTGTATCAAACTCACACACACTAACTCTTGCAAAGCACTACGCGCGCCGCGCCCTAACTCAACAAACTCCACCCCATATTTTTGCCCGTGCACATCCAGCTCTACATGTCGCACCACGGCTTGCAACTGAAAAGCTTGCAGGTGTTCGCCTAACGGCAGACTAAAATTTAACGTCACCGCATCGCCACTAGACGCACACGCCGTCGCACACCGAAAGCCCCCACCTAACTCGCTCAGCTCGATTAAATCAACTGGACTTTTTAAGCCCTGCACACTCACCGTTGCCGCACAATTCACTTTGACACGCATCGCACGGTGCATTTTTTTCAGACTAATTTGCTGGGGAAAAGTAAAGTGAAGATGCGCATAGGGCTCAGCATTCACGCTCAACACACGGCTATAAAACTCATAGCTGGTATTGCCAACAAAACCGCGCAACACAAACCCCTCGCCGACCTGTACCTGAGTTTGCGTACTCGGCAAGCTCACAATCAAACTTTGTTGCGCTAAATAGCCCAGCAACTTAGCGTGCGTGCGCGACTGGTTCGGGGCATCGGCTTGCAGCTGTAAAGCATCACCGACTTGCAGTTGCAAAGCTAAAAAATCATCCGATATTTCCAACTTACCCGTTTGCAAATTATTGTTCATATCCGCTCCGTTATTTTTTCTAGTACGCGCTCATCAAACAAACCGTCAATTATACGGTAGCGAATTTTTTTCCTCACACCGCACCTTACAGCTAGTCTGACTATCAGACCGCTGGTCGGAGAATTTGCCACACAAGTTAGGGCTTGCACAAAATTCAGCCGTAAAAAAACGCTTGTTGCTACAAGCGTTTTTTATCACCTCAAGCTAGCGGACTTAGTTAATCATCGTGTCCATGATGCTCACCGCCATGTCCTCCACGAGGATAACCATGCCCTTCAAAATCGTACGGTGAATACAAACATCCCGTCATCAAACAACTGATACACACCAACAATAATATTTTTTTCATCACAACTCCTTTAGTTAAACGGTGGGGAATGATAAGCCCGATATTGCGCGAGTGGCTGCCAGTGGCGACAAAAGTCTTTGCACTTGCTCGCCGCCCTGCTTCGCCAAGGCTGGATTTTGCAGCCACATCTGAATAAAAAATTCACGCATCTGCTCCGATTGAGCAAGGCGTTTAAGCATCAACTCTTCAGGGATAACGGTATTCATTACCTGTCTCCTGAACGTAAAAACCGTTGAGGACAATCTCGATTGATTACTGCCCCAATCCACCTTTAACTCCCGTACAACTTTCTCCCTCGAATCCTTGCGCGATGCGCCTTGCGCTGCTCCGCTTCGGTCAACGCTCTTGGCTTTTTACCTTCAAACGGATTCTTGCTGGAGTTGTATTGAATCTTCATCGGCGTGCCTTGCAGCTTGAAAATTTCGCAGAAGGTGCGTTCCAGATAGCGGGTGTAGCTGGCTGGCACGTCGTCCAAGCCGCTGCCGTGAATCACAATCAAGGGAGGGTTGCTACCGCCTTGATGGGCATAGCGCATCTTAGGTAGGAAGCGTCCGCCTTTGGGCGGGAGTTGTTTGTCTAGTGCGGAAATCAGCGCGCGGGTGAGCTTGGGCGTGGACATTTTTAGCATCGCGGCGGCGTAGGCTTCGTCCACCGATTTCAACACGCTAGGAATGCCGTTGGCGTGCAGCGCGGAAATGTAATGACGTTTGGCGAAACTCAAAAAATGCAGTTTGCGTTCGATGTCATTTTTCACCATCAGGCGTTGATGGTCGTCGAGGCCGTCCCATTTATTCACTGCCAAAACTAAGGCGCGTCCCGCTTGCAAAACGAAGTCAGCAACGTGTGCGTCTTGTTCAGTAATTTGATCGCGCGCGTCCACCACCAACACCACCACGTTGGCATCTTCAATGGCTTGCATGGTTTTAATCACAGAGAATTTTTCGATGGCTTCATCGACTTTGCCGCGACGACGCACGCCTGCGGTGTCGATAATGGTGTAGGCCTTGCCGTCGCGCTCAAAATCTATATAAATACTGTCGCGCGTGGTGCCAGGTTGATCAAAAGCGATGACGCGTTGTTCACCCAAAATGGCATTCACCAGCGTGGATTTTCCGACGTTAGGGCGACCGACAATCGCCAGTTTCGGCGGCTTGTCGCCTTCGATTTTTTCTTCGTCAATTTCTTCAGGGAAATTCTCCATCGCGATTTCGATGACTTCGGTGACGTTGTCGCCGTGCGCGGAAGAAATGGGATACGGTTCGCCCAAGCCCAGCTCAAAAAAGTCAGCGGTAATTTTGCTGCGCATCATGCCTTCGGCTTTGTTCACCAGCAGCAAAATCGGCTTGCCCGTTTTGCGTAATTGCGTGGCGATAATCATGTCTTGCGGCGTACTGCCCGCGCGCCCATCGACCACAAACAACACCACGTCCGCCTCGTCCACTGCCTGACGACTTTGCTTCGCCATTTCAAACATGATGCCGTCTTTAGCAACGGGTTCGAGTCCGCCCGTATCAACCACCAAATAAGGGCGTTCGCCAACGCGACCACGACCGTAATGACGATCGCGGGTCAAGCCAGGCTGATCGGCAACCAGTGCGTCGCGGCTGCGCGTGAGGCGATTAAAAAGCGTGGACTTGCCCACATTTGGACGACCGACTAATACGAGTGTGGGCAACATTTTGAGACTTTCTCTTACTGTAAGGTGAGCGAATACAGACCGCCATCGCGGGTTTGCACCAGCAGTCCGTTATCGAGTTCTAGCGGCGCGCCCAACATTGGGCTGCCATCTAATTTGATGCGTGCAACTAAGCGTCCGTCGTCACGCGCGAGAGCATGTAAATAGCCCTCAAAATCGGCGACTACGACAAAATCATTGAAGGCAAGCGGTGTGTTGGTGTCGCGCAAACTGAGCTGATTGTTTTTCCACACGCTGCTACCCGTGGATTTTTCTAGTGCCAAAACATTGCCTGTCGCGTCGCTTAAATATAAAAATTTGCGCAACAGCATCATGCCTTTGTCGCTGGCAATATCACGATTCCACAGCGGGCTACCTTGCGCCGCATCAAAGCACGCCACGCGTCCTTGAAAGGCAATCGCACAGGCTTGCTCGTCATCCACCACCACGTTGCTGGTGATGTCGCTGATGCGGTCTAACTCAGTATTGCCGCGCGGTTGCGACACTGCGTTTTCCCACAACAAGCTGCCTGTTTTCAACTCCAGCGCGGCGAGCTTGCCTGCCGCAAAACCTGCGTAAACAATGCCGCGCTGCACGGTCACGCCCGCAAAACTGCGCACTGCCAGCGCAGGCGTAGCGCGTTCATACATCCACTGCTGCTTGCCATCCGCAGCATTCAGCGCGGCAATGCGACCATCCGCACTGCGCACCAACACCAAGCCGTCAGCGAGTTGTGGCACGCTTAACACTTCGCTGGATACTTTCACTTGCCAGAGCAGCTTGCCGCTCAAATCGAAAGCTGCCACCTCGCCTTTATCGCTGCCGATGAGCAACATTTTGTCGTCAGCCCCCACCCCGCCAGCCACGTTCAGCCCAGTCTTCACTTGCCACAAGGTCTTGCCTGTACTGCGCGACAGCGCGCTTAATACACCATGACTCGACACGCCGACGATGGCATCGGGCAATACAGCGGGACGCAACATATAGCTGCCCGCCTCACCTAAATTTTCATGCCAACGCACCGCGAACTTTGCGCTCGCGGCAAACTCGGTCAGCTCGGCAGGGGTATCGTTGGCAGTCTTGCTCGGCGTGCTGGCACAGGCTGCCAACAAAATCGAGGACATCAGCACGGGCAGCAGGCGGCGCAACATTATTTTTTACCGTCCGCAGTAGTCGTTGCAGCACCGCCCAAGTCGTCCAATTTCATTTGGATCAATTGGCGATAAGTGCTTTTCGCATCGGTTTTGTCGAAGGCGATTTGATACGCCGCACGCGCCTCAACTTCTTTACCTTGCGCGCTCAACACATCGCCTTTCAAGTCGGCATACAAGCCTTCAAACGCAGCAGGATGCGCGGCATTCAATTGCTTCAGCGCGTCATCGTAAGATTTTTCATCCAACAAAATCGCCGCTAAACGCAAATGCGCCACGTCTTTCATCGCATCCAGCGAGGCGTGCGCTAACACCCATTGCAACTGTGTTTTTGCTTGTGGAATCGCCTTGCTTTGTTCGTTCACTTGCGCCGCAGTCAGTGCCGCGCGCGCCGCGTAAATGGTGCTGCCATATTTATCCATCACCGCTTGCGCCGCGTCGTTAATACGTTTGCTGTCGTTGCTCGGCAACTGCTGGGCAAACTGCTCAAACAACGTCGCGGCTTCTAAGGCTTGCTTATTTTGGTAATACGTCCAAGCGCGCCAGCCGCCGACTATCAACACCAGCAGTAGCGCACCGCCTAATACTTTATTGCCGTGATCTTTCCACCAAGCCTTCAAACCTTCGAGTTGTTCCTGTTCTTGCAAATCTAAAACGGCCATGTTGTACGCTCCTAAATTAACGGTTAATAATTTCTAAAATTGTGGCGTTGAGTTGTGCCACGGCTACTTTTACTTGTTCGCCGCCCTGCATGGGCTTGATGCTGACTTGATTTTCACGCGCCTCATCGTCGCCAATCACCACCGCCAGCCGCGCGTCACTGCCATCGGCTTTTTTCATTTGCGACTTAAAGCTGCCCCCACCGCAGTGCATCACCACGCGTAAATTGGCATCGCGCAGCTGCTCGGACACACGGCTTGCCAACGCGGCTGCCAGCTCGCCTTGATGCACCACATACACATCCACTTTGGGCTTAGGCAACGCCATACCGTCTTCTTGCAACAACACCAACAAGCGTTCCACGCCCATCGCAAAACCCATTGCTGGCGCGGCTTTCACGCCTATCTGCTCAATCAGCCCATCGTAACGTCCGCCTGCGCAAATCGTGCCTTGCGCACCTAAGCGTGTCGTTACCCACTCAAACACGGTGCGGTTGTAATAGTCCAAGCCGCGCACTAAACGTGGGTTGATTTCAAACTGAACGCCATGCGCGGTCAGCGTGGCTTGCAACGCAGCAAAATGCGCCAGCGCATCCGCATCCAGCTCGTTCATCAGCTTAGGCGCGGACGCGATAAGCTCTTGCATAGCAGGATTTTTACTATCCAAAATACGCAGCGGATTAGTGTGCAAACGACGCGTCGCTTCGGCATCGAGCTGCTCTAAATGTTGCTCAAAATAGGCAATCAATTTAGCGCGATGTTGTTGTCGCGCCGCCGCGTCGCCCAAGGTATTGAGCTGCAAAGTCACATCACGGA
>JARCRQ010000091.1 GCA_029850585.1 Sideroxydans sp. | reverse complement strand
CTAGGCGGTCTTTTTTACGATACAGCTTCCAGTAAATTCAAAACGGAATATCGTCGTCAAAATTATCGAAGTTGCTTTTTGCTGGCGCAGGGCGCGCTGCGGCGGGGGCGGCAGCGGGACGTGCGGCAGGGGCTGCGCGCGCAGGGGCGGGTGCGGCGGCTTGGTGTTGATCTTCGACCACTTCAAAACTGCCCGCGCCACCTGCTTTGCCGCCTAGCATGGTCATTTCGTTGACGATGATTTCGGTGCTGTATTTTTCCACCCCAGCTTTGTCGGTATATTTGCGCGTTTGCAGTTTTCCTTCGACGTAAACCATCGAACCTTTTTTCAAATACTCGCCCGCGATTTCCGCCAAGCGACGGTAAAAAACCAAGTTGTGCCATTCGGTTTTTTCTTGTTTTTCGCCTGATTTATCTTTCCAAGTTTCGCTGGTCGCCAAACCCACATTGGTGACGGCTTCGCCATTGGTCATGTAGCGCGTTTCGGGGTCTTTGCCTAAACGGCCTATCAACATTACTTTGTTCAACGACATGTCATGCTCCTTGTTTAACGAGTTGTTCTACTGCGGCTTGATCGTAACCTTGCATCGCGACTTTTAGGCAGGCAATTGCTTCATCGGCAATCACCAAAACCTCTTCTACGCCTTGCACCTTTTGCAACTGTTGTTGCAGCGTGGCGGCTTGTGTCGCACTTAGTGGCGCGAGGTGAAATAGTTTGGTGCTGACGGCTTTCGGCGCTTGCATGGTGCTGGCGACCAGCAACCATGCCGCGAGCAATACGATGCTAAAAATAAACACTGCATTGCCGCCAAAATGTTGCATCAATACGCCGCCCATGACTGCGCCAAAAAATGCGCCGAGAAATTGCACGCTGCTATACACGCCCATCGCTGTGCCTTTGGCGGACAGCGGCGCAATCTTGCTAATCAGCGACGGCAGCGTTGCTTCCAGCACGTTAAACGCGGTGAAAAATATCAGTAATGCAGCGGCAATCGCCCACACGCTATGTTGTCCGACCATCAACAAAAGTTGCGCGCATAACGCCAAAAATACCGCCAGCATGAACACCTGTTTCATCTTGGCTTTTTTCTCGGCGATGATAATCGGTGGCACCATCAGCACGAAGGCGATGAGCATCACGGGCAAATAAATTTGCCAATGCTGCGCCACGTCCAAGCCGTTCGCTTTTAACACGAATGGCACCTGCATAAATACCGCCATCAAAATCGCGTGCAAAGAAAAAATTCCGAAGTCCAAACGCAATAAATCTTTGTTGCGCAACACCTCGGCGAAGCGGCTCGCATTGGCTTCGGTGTCGCTATGAAAACGTGTAATGAGCGGATTGGGAATGACGAAACGCACCAAGCCCATTGCGGCAAACGCCAAGGCACCTGTCAGCGCGAAAATGCCTGACACGCCGATAAAGTCACTCAATAACGGCGACAAAATTAGCGAAATTGAAAAGGTCAGTCCGATGGTCATGCCTATCATCGCCATCGCTTTGGTGCGTACTTCTTCACGGGTTAAATCGGCGGTCAACGCCATTACCGCCGCGTTAATTGCCCCCGCACCTTGAATGGCGCGCCCAAAAATCACCCAGTAAATGTTGTCGGCAGAAGCGGCAATAAAACTGCCAATGGCGAAAATCATCAAGCCCGTATAAATAATCGGCTTGCGTCCATAACGGTCGGACAGCCAGCCAGCTGGAATCTGCAAAATCGCTTGCGTCAGCCCATACGCGCCAAGTGCCAAGCCCATCAAAATATGGTTTTCGCCGCCGGGCAATTTTTCGGCATACAAAGCGAAAATCGGCAAGATGATAAACAAGCCCAACATACGCAGACCATAAATACCCGCTAAGCCAAAGCTAGCGCGCTTTTCAGCGGGATTCATTACATTAGCAACAGCAGACATAAAAGGGCGTTAGGCAGATTTTAGAAGGCGCGCATCTTAGCAGGTCGTCCAGTCGCTTGATAGCTAACTAAACGACATCCACGCAGCTGTGTTTCATTTGTATTGCGTAGCCGCAAAAATGAAAAAGACCGAATTAAATTCGGTCTTTTTGTGCTAACTCACTGAGTCTTATTTTTGCGTCAACGCCCAGTTCACAATGGCTTGAATGCTGTCATCGCTGACTTTTGCGGGTGTTGCTGGCATCGGGACTTTGCCAAATGAACCCGCCCCGCCACTGCGTACTTTGCTAAGCAGCTTGGCTTGCGCATCGGTATCGCCAGCATATTTTGCTGCGATTTCGGTCATGGCAGGTCCGACTGATTTTTTGTTCACCGCATGGCAGATATTGCAGCCACTTTTCTTAAACAGGGCTTCGCCTTCATCAGCCAACGCGCTGACTGAAACAGCTAGGCCTAAAGTTATGGCAACCAGATAACGAGCTTTCATGGTGTTTCTCCTTTGAGTTAAAACGCCTATGTACCTTAGCCTTTATCGTGCGGTACGTTTTGACTTAAATCAAATTGTCTTTAACTTTTTACCCATGCTTGTGCGGCGGCATAGTCGGAGAACACCTGGATGTTGGCATGGACGAATAAACGCGCAATCCATGCTTGCCAAGTCAGCCATTGGTCATGGGTGACCACAGCGATTTTGCTGAAGTCGTATGAATGGTCTTGGCTAAAAAATTTGATTTCGTGCCACGCCACATCCGGGGTGTAGTCCAACATGCCGCGCAAATCAAAAATCAAATTTACTGTGCCAGCGGAGCTGAGTTGGTAGCGGGCGTGCTCTTCAAACTGTTTGAAGTCGGCTAAGCTAAATTCACCCATCACGGCGAGGTTAATTAGGCTGGGCGTTTGTTCGATGGTAATCATTTTTTACCTCACTAGCGGGTGAACGAATTACAAATGCGGCGCGAGATTGCGGCGCAGGTATTCATGGAAGTGCAACATGCCGTCTTCGGTCGGCGATTGATAGGGGCCATGCTGTTCTAAGCCTTTTTCATAGAGGGCTTTGCGACCTTGGTGCATTTTCATGCAGATGATGTCGTCTTCCACCGCCGTCTCGTGATACGCCTTTTGTTCGGCTTCGACGTAGTCGCGCTCAAACAGCGCGATTTCTTCAGGGTAATAAAACTCGACAATGTTGCTGCACGATTCAGGGCCGCGCGGCACGATGGTGCTAATCACTAAGGTATGTGGGTACCACTCGACCATAATGTTGGGATAGTAGGTCAGCCAAATCGCGCCGTATTTGGGCAGATTGCCACCGTACATGCGCAACACTTGCTCTTGCCAACGACCATAAATCGGGCTGCCGACTTTACGCAAGGCGTTGTTGATGCCCACGGTTTGTACGCTGTATTGCTCGCCGAACTCCCATTTCAAATCGTCGCAATCGACAAAATTCCCTAAGCCTGGATGGAAGGGGACGACGTGGTAATCCTCCAAATACACTTCGATAAACGTCTTCCAGTTAAACGCGTATTCATCGACCTCGACGCGGTCGAGCATGTAGCCCGAAAAATCTAAATCTTTCATCACGCCGATTTTGGACAAATCTTGAGTGACATCGCGCGCGCCGTTAAACAGCAAACCGTTCCAGTTTTGCAGCGGCGATTTACCTAAATGCAAACAGGGGTTTTGTGGAAAATGCGGTGCGCCCATGAGTTCGCCCGTGGTCTTGTAAGTCCAGCGGTGTAAGGGGCAGACGATATGTTTGGCGTTGCCGCGACCTTCCAACATGGTGGCTTGGCGATGGCGGCAAATGTTCGATAACAATTCCACGCCATTGGCATTTTTCACCAACATTTGCGCACCGCCATCGAGCACCTGATAGTCGCCAAGATTGGGCACCATCAATTCGTGACCAAGGTAATTGGGTCCTTGCGCAAATAGCGCGCGCTGCTCGACCGCCTGTATCTGCGGGTCGAAATACCAGCTCATCGGCGGGGCGATAGGGGTGTCAGTGAGGTGCTGCGGTTTTGCGATGTCGGACATACCCAGAAGGCGGAATACCAAGGTGAAAAGGGCGCGGATTTTCCCTTAAAAGTGGTTTAGGGGCAACTGTTGTGCGTGAGCGGTGCTGCGCGGGCGATTTAAGCCTGTGGGGGAGGGAATAATTCGGTAAGATTCAGTCCGCGCGCGTAGATGACGCGCTTTTTTAATGTCCTCTAATACCTTCCCTATGAAAATTCACGAATATCAAGGCAAAGAAATTTTGCGTCAATTTGCTGTGCCAACGCCGCGCGGAGTGGCGTGTTTTAGCGTGGCAGAAGCCGTGCTGGCGGCAAAACAATTAGGCGGCAGCGTGTGGGTGGTGAAAGCGCAAATCCACGCGGGCGGACGCGGCAAAGGTGGCGGCGTGAAAGTGGCGAAGTCGCTTGATGAGGTTAAAACTTTTGCACAGCAAATTTTAGGCATGCACTTAGTCACGCATCAGACGGGCAAAGACGGGCAAGTGGTACGTCGTTTGTTGATTGAGCAAGGCGCGGCAATCGCCAAAGAATTTTATTTGGGCATGGTCATCGACCGCAGCGCGCAGCGCGTGGCTTTGCTCGCATCTTCCGAAGGTGGCATGGAAATTGAAGAAGTCGCCATGCATCATCCCGAAAAAATTCACAAGCTATGGAT
>JARCRQ010000090.1 GCA_029850585.1 Sideroxydans sp. | reverse complement strand
CGTTGCTGGCAGTGGCGAGTAGAGCGAGGGTAAGCAGCTTGATTTTCATGGCGCAGGCACTTTCGTTGAATAAAAAGGCGCGCATTGTAGTCAATAATTTTTACCACCCCCTGCGACATTTTGTCGCACCCCCTTGCTCGTCGCAATACGGCACACCAGCGCGTATCGGTTATGCTGCGGGGCTTTTTTATTTTGGCGGCGTTATGAATTTCATCCCTAAAAATTATTTAATCGCTTTATTGGCGGGTGCCGCGTGCGTGTTGGGCTTTGCGCCGTTTGGCTTTTACCCCTTGCCGATATTGGCACTTGCGGTGTTGTTTACGCTTTGGTTACGCGCGGAATCGGTGCGCGCGCAAGTGAAATTAGGCTGGTGTTTTGGCTTAGGTTTTTTCGCCAGCGGCGTGAGCTGGATTTATGTCGCCTTGCACGACTATGGCGACATGCCGATGTATTTATCGCTCCCCGCCATCATTTTGTTTGCGGCATTTTTGGCATTGCTGCCCGCGCTCGCGGGCTATCTACAAGCACGTTTACGCGGCACAGCGAGTCAAAAATTCTTGCTGCTGATGCCCGCCATTTGGGTGTTAGTCGAGTGGCTGCGCGGCATGTTGTTTACGGGCTTTCCTTGGCTGACTTTAGGCTATGCGCACAGCGAGAGTCCGCTGGCAGGTTTTGCGCCGGTGTTGGGCGTGTATGGCGTGTCGCTGCTGGCGGCATTGAGCGCGGGCTGTCTGGCGTTGCTGTGGCAAGTGCGTTGGACGCGGGCAGGAAAATTCGCGCTGTTGGGATTGCTGAGCATTTGGCTGACAGGTGCGGCGTTGCGCACTGTGCAATGGACGCAGCCGACGGGTGCGCCGTTTAGCGTGGCGTTGTTGCAAGGCAATATCGCACAAGATTTGAAGTTCGATGAAGACGCGATAGTCGGCACTTTAGAAAGCTATCGCCGCCAAATTTTAAGCACGGATGCGCGCTTAATTGTGTTGCCAGAATCCGCGTTTCCGCTGTTGCGCAGCCAAGTGCCGCCGCAGCTGGTCGCACAAATTCGCGAGCACGCCAAGCTCAACGCCAGTGACGTGTTGATTGGTTCGTTCGATAAAGAAAATGGGCGGTATTACAACAGCGTGTTTGCGCTAGGTGCGTCAGAAAATGCCTACGCCGCCGAGCAGCATTACCGCAAGACGCATCTCGTGCCGTTCGGTGAATTTATTCCTTGGCGTGATGCTTTGGGCTGGTTGATTAACGGCGTGTTGAATATCCCGATGGGCGACTTGGCGCGCGGCGGCGCAGCCCAATATCCGCTTGCCTTGGCGGGGCAGCAGGTGGCGGTGAACATCTGCTACGAAGACGTGTTTGGCGAGGAAATTATCAACGCGCTGCCAGCTGCCACGCTGCTGGTCAATGTCACCAATGATGCTTGGTACGGACACTCCATCGCTGCTGCGCAACACAATCAAATTTCGCAACTGCGCGCGCTGGAAACAGGCCGCATGATGTTGCGTGCCACTAATACGGGCGTGACTTCTATCATCAATGTGGAGGGCAAAATTGTGCAGCAATTAGCGCAGCATCAGGAGGGCATGTTGCAAGGCATGGCGCAAGGTTATACAGGCAGCACGCCGTATGTGCGCTGGGGTAATTTTGCCGTGGTAATGCTGCTGATTGCCATGCTGGGCGTGGCTTTTATGCTACGGCGCAAGGTGAGGGCATGAGTTGGTACTGCTATTTATTGCGCTGTGCCGACGATACTTTGTATTGCGGCATTAGCAATGATTTAGCCAAACGCCTAGCTGCACACAACGATGGCACGGGCGCGAAATACACGCGGGTGCGTTTGCCCGTGGTGCTGGTTTATCAGGAGGCTTGCGAGGATCGTTCGGGCGCGTCCAAACGCGAAATCGTCATTAAAAAATTGAGCCGCGAAAAGAAATTGGCGTTGATTGCGGCGGCAAACATGCGCGAAGAAATTAAAACGTAACCGCATTGCAACTTAGCAATGCGATAATCGCGGCACAAAAATATCTAGCAGCTTGCCTCATGCCCTCCTTGAAAAATATCCTGTTTTATAGCTTGTTCACACTGTCGTTCGCCAGTTACGCCAGCTCTCCAACGCAACTCAATAGCCCTGCTGAACCTCTTGCTAACACTCGCGAAGATGGCATTCGTTTTGAGTGCGAGCCTGCGCAACTCAGCCGCTTAGAGCGCGACATGACGCGCTACTTTGCCGCGCTCAACATCGCGCCTAAGTGGGTGGTAAAAAATCGCGATGCGGCGCAAGGCGTGTTGCGTTACAGCTTGAATACGCCTGCTGACGAGGTGAATACGCTCACCCTAAAATCTCGCGCCGAGCTGCATATTCACGACGACTGGGTGAGGTTGCCGAGTGCGGCGGGGCGTAGTAAAAAAATTCATACGGTTTCCAAAAAAGAGATTGTGCTGGCGTTGTTGCAACATGGTCGCATGACCGAGTTCACGGGGGCAGCGTGCGCGATTACCGCCTTAAAAGACCATGTGGCGATACGGCAAAACACCGTGGCGTGGGCAGAAAATTTAACCTGGGGGTGGCCCGATGGCGATGTTGCGCAATGGAATGAAAAGTATTGGTCGCAAGGCACGCCTAAGCCCGGCGTTGCTTTGCACGACGCGCTCAATGACGTATTTTTGCAGCAGCAAAAATACTCGATAGGCTGTTACACCGCGACTAAATTGGTGGTGATACAAGGGGTGCTGGACTATTACCGCCGCGTTAAAAAATCGCCCGCGCATGTGCGTTTAATCGAAGCGCGGTTATCGGCAGATAAGGAGCCGCTGACAGGCATAGAGCCCGCGCGCATGTGGGATTTTGAAGCTGATTTTGACCCGCAAGAATTGAATCAACCGGGCAAGTTGTTGAAAATAAAACACGATGTGATGCCGCTCAATTTTGTGCCAGGAGACTGGATTTATCTTTTGAATACTGATCCTGTCAGCTATCAAAGAACGGGCTACGAAGGCTCGAACGCCATCTACTTAGGGCGCAATAAATTTGATGATTACTACAACGATCATCATCACGCTTACAGCTATTTGCAAAAGCTCAATGAGGTGTTTCAGTGGCGTAACGGGGTGTTTAATCGGGTGCGCGATGCGGCAAAAATCCAAGCCCTCAATGATGCGGACATTCAGCGTTTAAGCCAGCGTCCTGCTGAGGGCGGTCTGCTTAAACCCATCCGCGTCACGCCGTATTTTTTTGCCTATGAAAATTTACCGAGCCGCTCGCAACCCTAGCCCAGCACGGGGAACAAGCCGCGCAAGCCACCCGCAATAAATTCCACCGCGATTGCGGCGAGCAACAGTCCCATTAAGCGCGTGACGATGTTGCTGCCGACTTTGCCTAAGCGTTGCGACACCCACGGCGCGATTAAAAACGTCAGCCAGACACTCACACTAAGTAGCAACAAAATCATCGTCATCACGCCTAGGTGTCCTAGCCCCGTGCCTTTGTGCGCGTCGAGTATCACGGTGCTAATCGCGCCAGGGCCTGCCAGTAGCGGCGTGGACAGCGGCACGATGGCGACCGAGGCTGTGGCATCCATATCGCTATTTTTGTCGCGCGTGATTTTCGGTTTGTCGCCTAACAGCATATTGATTGCCATCAGCAAAATTAAAATCCCGCCAGCGGTGCGGAACGAATGAATGCTGATGCCAAAAAAATTCAGCAACGCCGTGCCAATGAACAACGCCACCAATAAAATTAACAACACCGTGAGGGATGCCACGCGTCCCACGCGGTCACGCTTTTGCGCGGTGTAACCAGCGGTGAGCGCGATGATGATGGGGATGATGCCGATGGGATCGACGATGGCGAACAGGCTGATAAAAATTTTGCTGTATTCAGTGAAATCCAACATGGCGATGGTTACGGCGAAGAGGAGCGGGCGCGCAATATACGAGAATTTAGCGCGCGTGTGGGGGCGACAGGGTTCTCGTAGGCGCGCGATTGTTGCGCCCAAAATCATCGCTTTGAGCAAACCGCACGGAGTAAAACTCGGTAAAATGCGCGCCTTCTAAAAACGCCCGATGCTCGCCATGTCAACTTCTTCTTCCAATCTTTCACCTACTGGCGCGCATCTATCCGCACCGCAGCTCAAGCAAGGGCTGACCTTCCAACAAATTATTTTGACGCTCCAAGCCTATTGGGACAAACAAGGTTGCGCGCTGTTGCAGCCTTACGATATGGAAGTCGGCGCAGGCACCTCGCACACCGCAACCTTCTTGCGTGCATTAGGCCCTGAGCCTTGGCGCGCCGCTTATGTGCAGCCTTCGCGCCGTCCTAAAGATGGTCGCTATGGCGAAAATCCGAATCGCTTGCAGCACTATTATCAATTCCAAGTGATGCTCAAACCTGCGCCTGCCAACATTCTCGATTTGTATTTAGGTTCGCTGGAAGCACTCGGTTTTGACCTGAAAAAAAATGACATTCGCTTCGTCGAAGACGATTGGGAAAATCCAACCTTGGGCGCGTGGGGCTTGGGTTGGGAGGTTTGGCTAAACGGCATGGAAGTCACCCAATTTACTTATTTCCAACAAGTGGGCGGCATAGATTGCAAGCCGATTACCGGCGAAATTACTTACGGTTTGGAACGCTTGGCGATGTATTTGCAAGGCGTGGAAAGCGTCTATGACTTGGTCTGGACAGCGGGTGTTTCGTACGGCGATGTGTATCACCAAAATGAGGTCGAACAATCGACTTACAACTTTGAGCACAGCGACGTGGAATTTTTATTGCAGGCGTTTGCCGCGCATGAAAAACAAGCCAAACATTTAATGGACAATCAGCTCGCCTTGCCCGCTTACGAGCAAGTGTTGAAAGCGGCGCATAGCTTTAATTTGTTGGATGCGCGCGGCGCGATTTCGGTGACGGAACGCGCTGCTTATATGGGGCGCATTCGCAATTTAGCGCGCAGTGTGGCGGCGGAATACTTGGCGAGCCGCGCCAAATTAGGCTTCCCCATGGCACCGCAAAATTGGGCGGAGGAAGTGTCGGCGCAACTGGCGTTGAAAGCGCACAAGCCGACGAATAGCAAGACCGAAGGAGCGTCAGCATGAGTACCAAAAATTTATTAGTGGAATTATTAGTTGAAGAATTACCGCCAAAATCACTACAAAAACTAGGCGAAAGTTTTGCCCAGTTATTAGCCAACAGCCTTAAAGAGCAAGGCTTAGCAGCGCAAGATGCCGAGCTCGTTTGGTATGCCACGCCGCGTCGTTTAGCGGTGGTGGTGAAAGAGGTGTTAAGCCAAGCCGCCGACAAAGCGGTGACGCACAAATTGATGCCCGCCAGTGTGGGCTTGACCGCAGAGGGGCAAGCTACGCCCGCCTTGTTAAAAAAATTAGCCAGCTTAGGCGCGGATGCGAGTGCAGTGGCGCAGCTTAAACGCGCCATGGATGGCAAGGCGGAAGCGTTGTTTTACGACAGCGTCTTGCGCGGCGCGAACTTGACGATGGGCTTGCAAAAAGCCTTGAGCGAGACCTTGAGCAAATTGCCGATTGCCAAAGTAATGAGCTATCAATTAGCTGATGGTTGGGAGACGGTCAATTTTGTGCGTCCCGCGCAAGGCTTGGTCGCCTTGCATGGCGAGGATGTGGTGGCGGTGAATGCGTTGGGATTGACGGCAGGGCGCGTCACGCAAGGGCATCGCTTTGAAGCACTGGCGGCAAAAATTATTATTAAAGATGCCTATCACTACGCGCAACAGCTCGAACAAGAGGGCGCGGTGATTGCTAGTTTTGAACAACGTCGCAGTGAAATCGTGCATCAGATGCACGCCCTCGCCGCCGCGCAACAACTCAAAGCAATCGACGATGCGGCCTTGCTCGATGAGGTCACTGGCTTGGTGGAACGCCCGCATGTGTTGCTCGGTCAATTTGAAAGCAGCTTTTTAGAAGTGCCGCAAGAGTGTTTGATTTTGACTATGAAGGCGAATCAAAAATACTTTCCCTTGCTGGATAAAACGGGGCAACTGAGCAATAAATTTTTAATCGTTTCCAACATCACCCCAGCCGATGCCAGCTTAGTCATCCAAGGCAATGAACGCGTGGTGCGCCCGCGTTTGGCAGATGCTAAATTTTTCTTTAATCAAGACCGCAAAAAGAGCTTGGAAGCGCGTCTGCCAGGCTTGGCAAAAGTGGTCTATCACAACCAGCTCGGCACGCAATTAGAACGCTCCGAACGGGTCGCAAAACTGGCGGGCACGATTGCGCGTTTGCTCGACACCGACAAAGACCAAGCGATACTCGCGGCGCGTTTAGCCAAGGCTGACTTACTCACCGACATGGTCGGCGAATTCCCTGAATTGCAAGGGGTGATGGGGCGTTACTACGCCTTGCATGATGGGCAACACAAGGTAGTTGCCGATGCCATTGAAGGGCATTACCACCCCCGTTTTGCGGGCGATTTTTTACCGCAAGGGCCGATTGCTTGTGCGGTGGCACTCGCCGATAAATTGGAAACTTTAGTCGGTATTTATGGCATCGGACAAGTCCCGACAGGCGACAAAGATCCGTTTGGTTTGCGTCGTCACGCGCTGGGCATTTTGCGCATCTTGATTGAGACCCCGCTGGATTTATCGCTCTCCGCCTTGCTTAAATTAGCCGCCAATAATTTCCCTGCGGGCTTGTTAAGTGCCACGGTGGCAAGCGATGTCGAGCATTTTGTCGGCGAGCGTTTGCGCCATTATTTACGCGAACAAAATTTTGAAGTCGCGCACATCGACGCAGTGTTGGCGGTGTTGGCAGGACGTACTCACCAAGTGTTGCCGCGTTTGCAAGGGGTGCGTAAATTTGCCGCACTCTCCACCGCGCAAGATTTGGCGGCGGCTAACAAGCGTGTGCAAAACATCATGCGTAAAAATGCCGAAGAATTAGGCGCGCAAATGGACGGCGCAACAGTCAAGCCCAGCTTGTTGCACGAAGCCTGCGAGCGTGATTTATACAGCGCAATGCAAGACATTAAGCCGATGGCGAACGACTATTTGGCGCGTGGCGATTACGGTCAAAACCTAAAAATTTTAGTCACGCTCAAACCGTTTATTGATGATTTTTTTGCAGGCGTGATGGTGATGTGTCAAGAGCCAGAATTACGCATCAATCGCGGGGCTTTGCTGCAAGAGTTAGGCGCGTTGATGAACCAAGCGGCGGATATTTCCAAGCTCAGTTAAGCCATGTTCAGCACCGTCGCTAGTCGTTCCTTAGCTAGACGCGCAGCGACAATTCCCACTCACCTCTGACGACGACACACTCGCAACTCATCCATGAAACTTATCATTCTCGACCGTGACGGAGTTATCAATTTTGACTCCGACCAATTCATCAAAAGCCCTGCTGAATGGCTGCCGATTCCAGGCAGTTTGGAAGCCATTGCGCGTTTGAATCAATCAGGCTATCGCGTCGCAGTGGCGACCAATCAGTCGGGCGTGGGGCGCGGATTATTTGATATGACCACGCTCAACGCTATACACGACAAGATGCACAAGGCGGCAGCGTTGGTGGGCGCGCGTATCGACGCGGTGTTTTTTTGCCCGCACACCTCGGATGCGCATTGCGCTTGTCGCAAACCTAAATCAGGCATGTTTGAAGAAATCGCCGCGCGCTACAACGTCAGCTTAAAAAATGTCCCTGCTGTTGGCGACTCCTTACGCGACTTGCAAGCGGGCGCAGCATTAGGTGCAAAACCGTATCTGGTACTAACTGGCAAAGGCACAAAAACCCAAGCAGCGGGCGGCTTGCCAGAGGGTACGCAAACTTTTGAAAATCTTTCTAGTGTGGTCATGTCGCTATTATGAAATTGCTCCGTTCGATTATTTTTTTGCTCGCGCAAATTATTTATACCGTTTTGTATGCTTTGCTTTCCCCGTTCATTTTTTTGCTCAATGCGCACTGGCGGTTTCGGGTGTTGATTGGTTTTGCGGCGGGTGTGTTGTGGCTGCTGCGGGTGATTTGCGGCATCAACATGCAAGTGCGCGGCGCAGAAAACATCCCCGCTGCAGCCTGTGTGGTATTGAGTAAACATCAATCCGCATGGGAGACCTTAGCCTTGCAATTAGTTTTGCCGCCGCACGTTTGGGTGGTCAAACGCGAGTTGTTATGGCTGCCCTTTTTTGGTTGGTTGCTGGCTTTATCTAGCCCGATTGCGCTCAATCGCGGCAAGGGCAAAGCGGCGATGAAGCAACTGCTGGCGCAAGGCACAAAAAAATTACAGCAAGGCTTTAGCGTCGTCTTATTTCCCGAAGGCACGCGGATGCCGTATGGCGTGCGCGGCAAATACAAAATCGGCGGCGCGTTATTAGCGGAACACAGCGGCGCGGCAGTGTTGCCCGTGGCACATAACGCGGGCAAATTTTGGGGACGCAATGCCTTTATCAAACACCCCGGCACGATTACCTTGAGCATCGGCAAACCGATTGCCAGCAAGGGTTTAGATGCTAATCAGCTCAATGCCCAAGTCGAAGCCTGGATAGAAACCGAGCTGGAGACGCTAGGTTAATGGCGCAACGCCTTGCCACGCAGAGCTCTGAACAACGCGCCACCTTGTTGGCGGGGCAACACATTACTTACACCTTAAAACGCAGCAGTAAACGCCGCAGTATTGGGCTGCGCATCGACGATCGCGGCTTGACGGTGAGTATGCCGCTGCGCGCGTCCGAGCTGTGGTTGGACAGTGTGTTGCATGAAAAAGCGGCGTGGGTGGTGGAAAAATTACAGGGCTGGCAAGCGCGCCTGCCCTTAGCGAAAATGACTTGGCAAGACGGCGAGTCGCTGGATTATTTAGGCGAGTTGCTCACTTTGCGCGTTGAGCGCGGCAGTTTTGTCGCAGCGGCACAACAGCGCGCAGCAGCGTTGTATGTTTTTGTGAAGCCCTCGGCGACTGAAACGCATATCGAACGCGCGGTCACGTTGTGGTATCGCGCCGTAGCCTTGCAGCTTTTTACCAATCGCTGCGCGCACTACGCGGCGTTAATGGCGGTTGTACCGTTACGCATCGAGTTTTCTACGGCGAAAACGTTATGGGGCTGCTGCACCGCCAGTGCCACGCTGCGCTTCAATTTGCAGTTGATTAAATTGCCGCTGCATTTAATTGATTATGTGGTGGTGCATGAGCTGGCGCATTTGCATCAGATGAATCACTCCGCCGCATTTTGGGCAGAGGTTAAACTTGCCTGTCCTGATTACCTCAAACATCGCGCCGAATTAAAAGCCATCGCGCTCGCTTAAAGTCTTTTTACCCAACTGCCTAGATATTCTTCGCGCCCTCCAAGCGCGCATATTCGGGTATCTTCGCGCCCATCTTCGGCAGCTAAAAAGTGTTGTTAAATTGCTGTTGAGACGTTTTTTGCCGCGCAATAAAAATGACAGGATGGCGAACATGGAAAAACCAGAGGTGATGCAAAACACTTTGACAGGATTGGTGGTGTTGGTGCTGTTGGGTGTATTAGCGGTGCTCTACAACAAAACTCAGGCGGTCGATTTGCATGAGCAAAACGAAGTGATGGGCTTGTTGAGTGAGTTAAAAGATATTGATAATCGCTGGGATTTTGAGGTTCAGCGTGCGCGCATAGATTTGTCGGCAGGTGCGGCGGAAACTTACTACCGCGTGGATGCGGGTGATAAGGCGTTGCGCGACATCACGCGGATGGCGCAGCGCACCAGCAGCACCAGCTTGCGTTCGGGACTCACCGAACTGCGTCAGGCAATCCAAAATAAAGCCGAATTGGTGGCGCAATACCAAGCTGAAAATCAACTCAATAAAACGGCATTGCAGCTGCTCTTAAAAAATGCCCACGAGCTGAGTGATTTTGATAGCAATGCTTTGTCGCCCGCCTATCAAGCGGCGCTCAATAAATTATTGAACCTTGCCCCGCAATACTTTATTCAAGCACAGGCTTCACAAAGCAGCGCGCTCTCTGATGCGGCGCAACCCTTGCAAACAGGTGAGCAAACCGAACGGGTGCAGCAGTTGCTTAATGCGCTACACGTCATGCAGCAACACATTCCAGCGGAGCTGGCTTTGTATGAGCAACTACAAGTGCTGACCTCCGGACCGCGCTTGGTCAATATGACTTTGTCTTTTAATAGCGAGCTGGATAATACTTTGCAAGAGAAGGAACGCTATCGCATTTACTTGGTGTATTACTCGCTCGCTTTGCTGATTTTGTTGGGCTACTTTGGCTTAAAAGTAAAAGCGGCGAATCAAACGCTGGAGCATCGTGTGGTGGCGCGCACCAAAGAATTATCGGCGGCGATGCAGCATTTGAAAGAATCCGAATCGCAACTGATACAGTCAGAAAAAATGTCCTCGTTAGGGCAGATGGTCGCAGGCGTGGCACACGAAATTAACACACCACTTGCCTATGTCAAAAACAGCTTGGCGCGGGTCTCGGAACAACTCCCTAGCATCGCCACCGCCTTGCAACATTGCCAAGAATTATTAGGTCAGCTGAAGGCGGGCAATAATCCAGATGCCTTGGCGCAAAGCTTTGCTAGCAGTGCGGCGCAGTTGACCAACTTGCAACAAAATCACGTTATCGAAGACCTCAGTGAGTTGGTGAAAGACGGTTTATTTGGCACAACGCAAGTCGCCGAAATTGTCGGCAACCTAAAAAACTTTAGCCGCTTAGATCGCAGCAAAGTGTCTAAATTTAATCTGAACGAAGGCTTGGATAGCACCTTGTTGCTCGCAAAACATTTGCTTAAATCGGTGCTGATTGAAAAACATTACGGAGCGATTCCCGACATCACTTGCTCGCCCTCGCAACTCAATCAGGTTTTTTTGAATTTAATTACCAATGCCGCACAAGCCATGACGCATGAGGCGGG
>JARCRQ010000089.1 GCA_029850585.1 Sideroxydans sp. | reverse complement strand
GAGCTCATGTGTACCTCCAAAGAAGTCGAATAACAATATGATTCATTCCACCGCAATTATTCATCCCAATGCGCGCCTCGCTGACGATGTAGAAGTTGGTGCGTACAGCATTATTGGTGAGCATGTTGAAATTGATGCTGGCACGGTGGTCGGACCGCATGTGGTGATACACGGGTATACGCGTATCGGCAAAAATAACCGCATCATGCAATTTAATTCTTTGGGCGAAATTCCTCAGGATAAAAAATATGCAGGCGAGCCAACGCGTTTGGAGATTGGCGACAACAACACCATCCGTGAATTTTGTACCTTCAATCTTGGCACCATCCAAGACGGCGGGCTGACCAGCATCGGCAACGATAATTGGATCATGGCGTATGTGCATATTGCGCACGATTGCCATGTTGGCAATCACACCATTATGGCGAATGGCGTGACCCTCGCAGGTCATGTGCGCATTGATGATTGGGTGATTATTGGTGGCTTAACTGGCGTGCATCAATTCGTGCGTATAGGCGCACATGCGATGACGGGTTTTCAGTCGCGCATCACGCAAGATGTGCCGCCGTATTTCACCGTGGCGGGCAATCCTGTTGAGGCGCACGGTATCAATGCTGAAGGCTTAAAACGACGTGGTTTTGATGCGGCGCAAATCGCTACGATTAAAGCGGCGTACAAAACGATTTACAAATCAGGCTTGAGTTTTGCTGATGCGCAAAGCGCGTTGCAAGCGCAACTGATTCCCCATCCTGAGCTACAACTACTGGTCGAATTTCTAGCCAGTTCACAACGCGGCATCGTTCGTTAAGGTTTCCTAAGTAATGCAATCAGAGAAAAAAATCGTAGTCGGCATCGTCGCGGGCGAAGCATCGGGTGACTTACTCGGCAGTCATTTAATCGAAGCGTTAAAAGCGGCGCAGCCTAACGTCGAATTTGTTGGTATCGGCGGACCGAAGATGCAAACGGCGGGCATGACCGTGTTGTATCCGATGGAAAAATTAGCGGTGCGCGGCTACGTTGAAGTGCTGCGCCATTACCTAGAAATCGTTGGTATTCGACGTAAATTGCGCAGCTATTTTTTGGCGAATAAACCGCAGCTTTTTATCGCCATCGACGCGCCCGATTTCAATTTAGGTTTAGAGCGCGATTTGAAATCGGCAGGTATTCCGACGGTGCATTATGTGAGTCCGTCGATTTGGGCGTGGCGCGGCGAACGCATCCATAAAATCAAACACGCGGTGTCGCACATGCTGTGTTTGTTTCCGCATGAAGCCCCGCTGTATCAAGACGTAGGCGTAGCAGTCGATTTTGTCGGACATCCGCTTGCCGACATGTTGCCGCTGCATCCTAAGCGTGCCGAGATGCGCGAAACCATGCGTATTCCATTCGCGGCCCCCGTGTTTGCGCTGCTGCCAGGCAGCCGCCAAAGCGAAGTGAAAAGTTTGGCGGAAACCTATATCAATACCGCGAAATTGATTTTGCAAAGCGTGCCTGACGCGCGCTTTTTAGTGCCACTGGTGAGTCGCGAAACGCGGCGCATGTTCGAGCAGGCTTTGTATGATTTTGATGGCGAGCAACTGCCCCTTACCTTGCTGTTTGGTCATGCCCAAGATGCCATGATTGCATCTGATATGGTGCTGGTGGCATCGGGTACGGCGACGCTGGAATGCGCGCTGCTCAAGCGCGCGATGGTAATTACTTATCGCATGCCGAAATTATCTTGGTGGCTGATGAAGGGTAAAGGCTATCTGCCTTACGTTGGCTTACCCAACATTTTATTGGGACGTTTTGTCGTGCCTGAATTGTTGCAGCACGACGCAACGCCGCAAAATTTAGCGCAAGCGATATTGAATTTATGGCGGGATAAACATGCCGTGGCAGAACTCGAAACCGCCTTCACCGAATTGCATCTGAGCTTGCGTCACGACACCGCGCAAAAAGCGGCTGCGGTGATTCTGCCTTACCTAAAAGCGGCTTGATGTACGCGCATCTAATCTGCTGTGGTGTCGATGAAGCAGGGCGCGGGCCACTGGCAGGGCCCGTCAGTGCCGCAGCGGTGATTCTCAATCCCGCTCGTCCGATTACAGGATTGGCAGACTCGAAAAAACTCTCCGAAAAAAAACGTGATTTGTTGGCCCCACAAATCCGTGAACATGCGCTGGCGTGGGCAGTGGCGTATGCCAGCGTGGACGAAATTGATGAGCTGAACATTTTGCAAGCCACCTTGCTTGCCATGCGCCGTGCGGTGTTGGCGTTGAGCGTGACACCAGAATATGTGTTGGTGGATGGTTTGTTTTGTCCCGATACAGGCATTCAAAGTGAAGCCATCGTGCAAGGCGATAGCAAAGTCGCCGCCATTTCAGCCGCGTCGATTTTGGCAAAAACCGCGCGTGATGCCTTGATGCTGGAGCTGCATGAGCAATATCCGCAATACGGTTTTGCGGGACATAAAGGCTATGGCACGGCGGTGCATTTGGCAGCGTTGCACGAGCATGGCGCATGTGCCATTCATCGGCGTAGTTTCAAACCCGTGCGCGACGTTTTGCTGGCACACGCGAAGTGCTAATCATTTTGCGAGAGTGCGAAAAATCCCTATAAAAAATTCACGAAAGTAGCAGAAAAGCAATGGCAAAACAGCCTGTCTTTGTTATAATCTTGGGCTTCAGCGTGTAGCGCAGCCTGGTAGCGCACTACCTTGGGGTGGTAGGGGGCGGAAGTTCGAATCTTCTCACGCTGACCAAATCATCACTTCCCAGTCCACTCGAAATTTAGACCGACGATGCGTATTCTCATTAGCAATGACGATGGCTATTTCGCACCTGGACTGGCGATACTTGCAGCACATCTCGCCACCATCGCCGACCTAGTCGTGGTCGCACCCGAACGCGATCGCAGTGGTGCAAGTAACTCCTTAACCCTAGACCGACCGCTCAAATTACGCCGCGCCGCGAGCGGCTTTTATTACGTTAATGGTACGCCCACCGATTGCGTGCATTTGGCGGTGACGGGCATGTTAGATCACCAGCCCGACCTTGTCGTATCAGGCATTAACGCGGGTGCGAACATGGGCGACGATACGATTTATTCGGGCACTGTGGCGGCGGCAACCGAAGGCTATTTGCTTGGCATTCCGGCTATTGCTGTGTCGCTCGTCGGCAAAGATTTGCAGCATTACGAAACCGCTGCGCGCGTGGTGGTCGAGCTGGTGCAACGCTTCGCCGTGCAAAAAAATTCTCAACCTTGGCTGCTCAATGTCAACGTGCCGAATGTCGAATATGCCGACTTGCAAGGCACCGTAGTGACGCGTTTGGGCAAACGCCATAAAGCCGAACCCGTCATCAAAGCCCTTAATCCACAAGGCGAAACTGTGTATTGGGTGGGCGCAGCAGGCAAGGCGCAAGACGCAGGTGAGGGCACGGATTTTTACGCACTCGCCGCCCATCAAGTGTCGATTACGCCTTTGCAAATTGACCTTACACAAACTTCACAACTCGCCGCTGTGCGCGCGTGGCTGCAATGAATAAAGCTCAAGGAATTGGTATGACCTCGGCGCGCACCAAGCTGCGCATGGTCGAACGCCTGCGCGCGCAAGGCATACAAGACGACGCGGTGTTGGCGGCGATGTTCGCTGTGCCGCGTCATTTGTTTGTCGATGAGGCGTTGGCGAGTCGCGCCTATGACGATGTATCGCTGCCGATTAACTTTAATCAAACCATTTCGCAGCCCTACATTGTGGCGCGCATGATAGAAATTTTGCGCAATGGTCGGCAGCTGAATAAAGTGTTAGAAATCGGCACGGGCTGCGGTTATCAAGCGGCGGTGTTGGCGCATGTGGCGGACAGCGTGTACAGCGTGGAACGCATCGAACCGCTGCATCTGCGCGCGAAAAAACAGCTCAGCGAATTGCAAATCCATAACGTCACCTTGCGCTATGCCGACGGTTGTGCAGGCTTGCCCGAAGTCGCGCCGTTTGACGGCATCATCATGGCGGCGGCCGCGCCGACTTTATTGCCCGCGCTGCGTGCGCAATTAGCCATCGGCGGACGCATGGTGTTGCCTGTTGGCATGAATGAACAGCATTTGTATTTAATCGAGCGCGATGTCAATGGCTATCGCGAAACCAAACTAGAAGCGGTGAAATTTGTACCGCTGTTGATGGGAAAAGCATGAGCCACCAAAAACTTTTAAGCTGCATCATCGCCGGTATTTTGTTAGCGGCGTGTAGCACTACGCCAGTGCGTGACGGCAGTGCGGGCAGCACAATTAAAACCACCGAAGACACGCGTATGCAAGCAGCGGGAGAGGCAGACTGGCGACCCGCTACGCATCAGGTATTAAAAGGCGACACGCTGTATAGCATCGCGTTTTATTACGGTCTGGATTATCACGAAATAGCCGATTTGAATGGGCTGAAAAATCCTGGCTTGATTAGCATCGGACAAGTATTGCAACTGTTTTCTAGCCGTACGCCAGTCAGTCAAAATAGCGTTGCTGCTAGCGACAGCGCGCCCGTCGTTTTAACCATTAAAGAACAGCCCAAGTTAGTCAAATATATTTACAACGATGCCGCTGTGGCGCAAATCGACAGCGTGCAAAATGGCAAAGCCACCAGCCTTGCCAGCAGCGTGACCAATGTGCCGAGTGGCGTAAAAGTTTCCGTCACGCCCGTTGCAAAAGTTGAACCGCGTGTCGATGCGCCCGTGCTCAATACTGATGAAGACGCGCTGCAATGGACGATACCCACCAGCGGTAAAATCATCGCGCAATTTTCTGAAGCACAAAATCGCAAAGGCATCGACATTGCAGGCACACTCGGACAGCCGATTTTTGCTAGCGCGCCCGGCAAAGTGGTGTATAGCGGCAGCGGCTTACGCGGCTATGGCAAGCTCATCATCATCAAGCACAACAAGACTTATCTGAGTGCCTATGCGCACAACGACAAAGTGCTGGTGAAAGAAGGGCAGAACATTAAACGCGGCGAAAAAATAGCCGAAATGGGCAACACCGATGCCGAGCAAATCAAGCTGCATTTTGAAGTGCGTCGCTTAGGCAAACCTGTCGATCCAGCCAAGTATTTGCCGAAATCTTGAGCGATTTAACCCTCCCTAAAACTATCTCTTTAAGCGTGGTCGATCACGACCGCGACAGCGCAAATCTGACCTACGTTTACCCTGTGATTTCGCGCCGTGCGGGTGGGGTGTCAGTCGGCATCAATCTCAATCCCAACAACGCCTGTAATTGGCGATGCGTGTATTGCCAAGTGCCTGACCTCACTCGTGGCACAGCCCCCTCTGTTGATCTAAATTTATTAGCACAAGAACTGCACGGTTTTTTGCACGAAATACTGCACGGCGACTTTATGCAGCAGCGCGTGCCAATCGAGATGCAACGCATCAACGACATCGCTTTGTCAGGCAATGGCGAACCCACCAGCAGCGCGGAATTTGCGCAAGTCATCGAACTAATAGCGCAGTTGCGTCGTGAAGTGAAGCTGCCCGCAGCCGTTAAAACTGTACTGATTAGCAACGGCAGTTTGATGCACCGCGAGGCGGTGCAAAACGGCCTACGCGGTATGGCAAAAATCAACGGCGTGGTGTGGTTCAAACTCGATAGAGCGAGTGAAGCAGGTATGGCACGCGTCAACGACACGCACGCAACGATGCACAAAGTTCGCCAGCATCTCATCACCGCAATTTCGCTATGTCCCACTTGGCTACAAACCTGCTGGTTTGCTGTTGATGGCGTACCGCCTAGCCGCCAAGATGAAGACGATTACTTAGCTTTTTTAGCTGATTTATTGCGTGATGGTCATCACCCGCAAGGCGTGTTGTTATATGGTCTAGCACGCCCCTCGATGCAAGCCGAAGCCCCACGTTTAAGCGCGCTGCCTAAAGAAAAGTTAGATGCGTTCGCCGATAAAATTCGGGCGCAAGGATTGACAGTGCAGGTGTCGGATTAGCCCATGCGCTAACATCATCAAAAACTTAAAAGTTACCGAACCCATGTCCAACAAAAAAAACCTTTCCGAACGCGATATTTGTTCTAAGTTCATCACTCCCGCACTGACGGCAGCAGGTGGAATTTGCACAGTTGTCCTTGGTTGCCTGCCAATTCACGCGAGATGGTTGATTGATGTACGCCGACTTCTAGCGCAATGGCGGTTTGTGTAAAGCCTGCTTTTTTGAGTCCAGAAATCTGGTATCGTTGCCCGTTGGTGAGCTGGAGATAAGGCTTCATTCGTGTTCCTTTTACTTGGTCGTTTAAGTGACGCGATGTTATGGCAGATCAGCACCTAATTCGTTTGTAAAAGTTGCACTTCAGAGTTGAATCCACCCCCTAAAAAAACCTTAGCCTGCCTAGTAGAATGGCAGATGTTGTTTAATCTTACTTGCCCAATCGTCATGCGCCTGAATATCCCTAATTTATTAACTTGGTTGCGAATTTTTCTCATTCCCGTGTTTGTCGCAGTATTTTATGTGTCCGACCAAACGCTCAGTTCAGAACACAAAAATTTGATTGCCACTGGGGTATTTTTATTGGCGGCGGTTACCGATTGGCTGGATGGGTATTTGGCACGCAAGCTCAATCAAACCTCGGCTTTTGGGGCGTTTCTTGATCCTGTCGCAGATAAGCTGATGGTTGCCGCTGCGTTGATTATTTTGGTTAAACTTGGACGCGCCGATGCGATGATTGCCTTTATTATTATTGGTCGCGAAATCACCATTTCGGCATTGCGTGAATGGATGGCAAAAGTGGGCGCAAGTAAAAGTATCGCGGTGTCGATGTTAGGCAAGGTGAAAACGACTTTTCAAATGCTGGCATTGCTGTTGCTGCTTTATCACCAAACGCTGTTGGGCGTGAATTGCCAAATGCTCGGCGAGTGGCTGTTATACGTCTCGGCTTTGCTGACTTTATGGTCGATGGTGGATTATTTGATTCGCGCGCTGCCGCAGTTACAAAAATCTAAATAAATTTCTAGAGAAATGTTAAAAAATAATTGCATTATCCTCGCAGCTCTATATAATGCGCGGCTTCGGGGCGTAGCGTAGCCTGGTAGCGCGCCTGCTTTGGGAGCAGGATGTCGGG
>JARCRQ010000088.1 GCA_029850585.1 Sideroxydans sp. | reverse complement strand
AGGTTTTAACTTAGGGTTACGCGATGCGTGGGAGCTGGCGCAAATTATTTTGGCGAGCGCGCCTGATGAATTAGGCAACGAGGCAATGCTGGCAAATTATCGCGCCACGCGCCGCGTCGATAGAGAGGCGGGCATCCGTTTTACCGACAGCTTGGTGCGCTTGTTTTCTAACGATATGCCGCTGCTCAGTGGCGCGCGCGGCGCGGCTTTAACAGCGTTGGATTGCTTGCCGTTCGCCAAAACTTTCGTGGCGCGACGCATGATGTTTGGTGCGAACGGCTAGTCAGCAACTCGCATAATTTAATACTCAGCCAATGAAAATAAGCCTGCGGCAAAGTCGCAACACCTGTCGCGACTAGCGTTACACATCTAGCGGCGCGTTGCGGGTTTCGGGCAAAAACAACACACCCACCAGCGAGGCCATGATCAGTAAGCCGACGGGATACCACAGCCCTGCGCTGGGATTGCCTGCGTTGACACTCAACCAAGTAATCATAAACGGCGACATGCCGCCTATCCAACCTGCGCTTAAATTGTGCGGCAATGCCACGGCGGTGTAGCGGGTGCGAGCGGGGAACAGTTCGGCGAGCGTGGCGGTTTGCGGGCCGGTGATGAGCGCGACCGCCAATAGTGGGAACAACAGCAGCAAAAAAATCATCGTTGCATTGACTTGCGTAGCGTCGGCTTGCTCTATCCAGCCCGCTTGCTTGAGTTGCGCGGTGAGCAGGGCTTCTGCCAATGCGGCGGGCTGATTAGCGATGCTAATCGTGGTGGTCGGCGCGGTTTGTAAGCTGTAAGTCACGCCTAATTTTGCGAGTAATTTTTGGCTGGCTTCGCACTCGTTGCGCGGGTCGATGAAGGGGTTGTAGTGGCAATCGCTGCCAGCTAACACCACAGGCACTTCGCGGTTAAAGCGTTCCAGTGCGGGGTTGCCGTAATGCATCAGACCGTGGAACACAGGCAGGATAGATAGCGCACCTAACAGCAAGCCCGCCAGCAACACGGGGCGGCGACCGATTTTGTCGGATAGCCAACCGCACGCAATGGTGAGCGGAATCAGCAGCAGCGTACTCATCATCACCAACTGGCTGGCGGTTTGCGCGTTGAGTTTGACCACCGTTTTGAGATAAACATTGGTGTAAATCTGCGACGAGAAAAACAGCAGCGAGCCGCCCGCCGAAATGCAGAAAAACAACAACGCCATGCGGCCTAGCGTGTGGCGATTTTTTAACGCTTCACGCAGCGGCGTTTTGCTCAAGCCGTGCTGCGCGCGCAGCTCGGAAAAAACCGGCGACTCGTGCATCGCGATGCGGCTTTTTAGCGAGATGGCGAGCAACACCGCCGAAAATAAAAACGGCACGCGCCAGCCCCATTCGTGAAATTGCGCATCGCTCAAATAGGCTTGCAGCAGCACCACTTGCAAGGTCGAAACCAAAATCCCCAACGGTCCCATCAGTTGCAACACGCTGGTGTATGCGCCGCGTTGATTGGCGGGCGCGTGTTCGGTGAGATACACCGCCGCCCCGCCGATTTCACCGCCGACCGCGAAGCCTTGCACCAAGCGCAGCAACACTAGCAAGGCGGGAGCCCACAGTCCGATTTGCGCATAAGTCGGCAACAGTCCGACGCAAAAAGTCGCCACGCCCATCAACACAATGGTGGCGATGAACACGGGGCGACGACCGTATTTATCGCCTAGCGAACCAAACAACGCCGCGCCCAACGGTCGCACCAACATCCCTACGCCGAAGATTGCCAAACTGCTCAAAGTCGCCGCGACTGCATTACCCGCTGGAAAAAATAACACGCCAAAATAAGTGGCAAGTGAGGCGAAGGTGAGGAAGTCGTACCACTCTAAAAAAGTGCCGAAGCACGCGGCGAGGGCGACTTTGCGTTGCATGGGTGTGACTGCGGAGCTGCTGGACATGACGCGTACCGTGAATAAAAAAGCGCGCGATTATTGCATTAAATTTAAGCCTTGCCCGTCACAAAAAAATCACTGCGCTGTCATTAAAAATTGTTATTCGCCAGCGACACTGCGCGCCATGAAAAACTTGCGCAAAAATTGGCGTTGGCTGTTGCCCTTACTATTGTGGAGTGCGGACGCACACGCTTGGGGTTTGTACACCCACGTTTATTTTGCACAACTGTTGTTGTGGGCGATTCCGCTTTCCGATCCGCGTTATCAACGTGCCATCAAAGCCTTTCCGCAATTGGTATTGGCGAGGGCATGTCAGCCAACATTTTGCCTGTAGCAAGGGCTTAGCGCAGCGTGGCATTACGATTTTGGCAGGCGCGGAAGGTCTGCTGCGCAATAGTCGTTTGGCGAATTTTTGCTATCGCGGTGGGCGTAGTCTTGATCAAGGTATGCAGCGTCGCTTTAATTTTTATCTCAAGCAAACTAGCGCACATTTGAGCCATATCGAGCGTATCGCGCAGGGCGAACAGCCGTTATGGGATGCCAATCCCGCTAGCTGCGATGCCGCTGTGCAATCGCGCATCGCACTCATCACGCCGCTGCAATTACGTCATCGTGTGCCGCTGCCACAGGATGTGTTTAGCCTGAGTCGTTAAGATAATTGAGGCGACTGCAAGATACTTTTTAGGGTAACTATGGGGGCGATTTTTTGCTGCTGTAATCCGCTAAAAACTCTTGCTAAAACTGCAACGAAGCCAATGCCAGCAAGCCGCCTAGTGCCGCACCTGCCAGCACGTCGCTGGGGTAATGCAAACCTAAGATGGGACGCGACATCGCCACTAACAGCGCGAACGGGGCGACTAGCCAGATGAGCGCGGGGAAATAGGACACCGCGACGATGCTGAACGCCACAGCGTGCATGGTGTGTCCTGAGGGGAAGCTGAATTGGTCTAGCGTGTTGCCCGCACACACAATCGCGGGATAAACATTGAAGGGGCGCGGGCGTAGGGTTTTACCTTTGATGAATTTGTAAATCAGCGTGCCAATAGCCGCGACCACGAGCATGTGCAACACCGCAGGCAGCGCGGCAGTTTGATAGCGCAGCAGCAAACCTGCCATCAGCGCGTACCAAAAAACGCCATCGCCTAAGCGACTCACCGTACGAAACAGTTTGCGCAGCGTGAAGTTGCGGCTGCGCCGATTGCAGAACACGCACAGCTCCATGTCCCAACGGTTAATCTGCTGCAACGGATGCAACGCGCTTTTGAAGTGGAACATGTGTCTCTCCTTGCTTGCCGATGGTGTCGATTAACACCGCTTCCATGTCACTCATAATGCGCTGCCAAGTCAGGCTCGCAACCGTGTCGCGCGCGGCAACACGCATCCGTTGTAAGCGTGCTGGATTAGCAATTAAGCCAGTCGCTTGCTTGATAAACGTGGCGGTATCGGCATACGGCGCGAGCAAGCCATTCACCTCATGGCGGATGTGCTGATGCGCCGCAGCGTAGTCGTAAGCCAAGGTTGCCAAGCCACTCGCCATGGCTTCTACCGTGACGTTGCCGTAAGTTTCGGTGAGGCTGGGGTATAAAAAAATATCGCCTGATGCGTAATGTTGTGCCAACGCTTCGCCCGTTTGCATCCCAGCAAAAATTACGTCTGGATGCTGGGCTTGCAGCTCTGCTCGCGCAGGACCATCGCCAACAATTACCAACTTAGCGCGCGCCTCAACTTGCTGCATGTTGGCAAATGCCTCGAACACCACAGGCAAGTTTTTTTCAGCGGCAATGCGGCTTACCAACATCACCACTGGCGTGTCTTCAGCCGCACCCCACGCGCTGCGCAACGCGGCATCGCGTTTGGCAGGATTGAACAATTCCGTGTCCACACCGCGCGCCACCACGCGCACATTTTGATAACCGTCTTGGGTTAATTCGTGATGCAAGGCACGCGTCGGCACCAATGTGCAACCCGCTTTGTTATGGAAGTGACGCAAATAAGCCGCCATCGGTTTGCGCAACCAAGCGATGCCGTAATGCGCGGTGTAATTTTGAAAATTAGTATGAAAATCACTGCTAATCGGCAGCTTCAATTTGCGTGCCGCCGCCAATGCCGACCAACCCAACGGACCTTCGGTAGCGATATGCACAATGTCAGGACGCTGCGCAGTCCACAGTTTCACCAAGCGCGCCTTGGCGGGCAGACCAATGTTGAGCGTGGCATAGCCAGGTATCGCCATGCCGCTAAATAAGCTTTCCTGATAAGCATCGTGCTGCGCTGCAACATCCTGCGCATGTTGGCGCGGGCGTATTAGATGAATGCGATGACCGCGCTGCAACAGCCCTTCGACCATGCGCGCGATGGTAATCGCCACTCCATTCACTTCGGGCAGATAGGTTTCAGTCACCAGCGCGATATTGAGTTGCGCTGAGTTTTTTGGGATGGGGTTTAGAGTATTCATAAGCGCATCGTGGTGCGCGCAGATGAACCTTTAATTAAAAAATTTTGAATAATTGGTTACGCCCGTTAACACAAAAAATCTTCATAAAAAAACGCGCACAAAACTGCGTGCGCGCTAAGGGGAAAACGATTTTTTGCTTAACGTGCTACGGGCATAAATCGCTGTGCATATTTAGGATTCATACGCGCCACGGGCAACAAAATAAACACGTCAGCGCAATTAAAATCAGGATCCCAAGCAGGTTCACCCGCGATGTACGCACCTAAGCGCAGATAGCCTTTAATCAGCGGCGGAATGCTTACTTCTAAGTCTTGATTCAACGCCGCCAGCGGCAAAGGGCAATGCGGAAACACGCGATATTCAGCGGGGGCTTGATGCAGTTTATAAATTTTGTTGAACACACTGGCGGCGTAATGCCCGCCGTCCGCCATGCTGATGGAGGCGCAACCAATCAAATAGTCGTGACCGTGTTGCGTGATGTAATTTGCCAAGCCACTCCATAGCTGGGTGATGGTCGCACCATCGCGGAAATCTTCATGTACACAGGAGCGACCCACTTCCGCCATGCGGCTGCGCAGATGTGCCAAGCGGCTCATGTCGAATTCAGTTTCGGAATAATAGCCACCTGCGGTGACGGCTTTTTCGGGCGGCAAGATGCGATAGGTGCCGACCACTTTTTGGCTTTCGCCATCGCGTACCAGCAAGTGATCGCAATGTTGGTCGAAGCGGTCGATGTCTAAACCAATTTGCGCATTGGGCAAATTCGCGCCCATTTCTTCGGCAAATACTTTGAAGCGGATGCGTTGCGCTTCTTGTACTTCAGCGGCGTTGCGCGCGATGCTGTAGCCGAGTTTGCTTGCTACGACAGGGCTGCTAGAGCGATTCAAGTTCAACATGGGGCTACTCCTTGGTTTGAGGTGTAGGCAGATTAAGCAAGACGTATTGCATCGCCGTGACAGGGATATGAAAGTTTGGTGACGGGCGCGGCAGCTTCCATGTGTTGCAAAGCCTGTGCGATATTGCGCTGCGCAGTCTGCGCAAGGGCGCGTCGATCGCTGCCATGTTCGGCAATCACAGGGGTGGCATGAACGCGCACACGCAATTCGCGACTCAACAAAATTTGCCAGAGCGATGCGCCAAACGACAACTCATCTATGTACGCCGCAACCATGCTGCGTTGCCCATCCTTGCTTTCATAACGCAAAGCAAATGGATAGAGCGGCACGTCCGCATCAATCGCGGGCTGCAACAACGAAGCATGAAAATGCGCAAGCTGCGCGCCGTCGGTAGTCGTGCCTTCGGGAAACACCGCGAGACATTCGCCGCGCTTGAGCAACGCCGCCATCTGCACATTCATGCGCGCCGCCGCGCGTGCATTGCCCCGTTCGATAAACAGCGTTTGCGCGCGTGCGCATAACCAGCCAAACACTGGCCAGCCGCGCACTTCAGACTTCGCCACGAAACGCATAGGCACCAAGGCATTCAGCACGAATACGTCCAACCAAGAAATATGATTGCTGACGATTAAGCCTTGTGTTGTGCTATCTAGCGGGGTATCGCACTGAATGCGCACCGCCAAAATATCCAGTAACTGTGCTGACCACACGCGCAAGATGCGTTGCCGAAACGATAAGCGTAGATACGGATAGCTCACCGCCAAAGCCAAGCCATACAGCAAGTGCAGCACAAAGCGCAGCCCACGCCACAAGGCAACACCACGGCGCAACAAATAATCGCCGCGCATCAATGAGCAGACAAACAAGAGAACGTGGAGATGGTGCAGAAATAATCCAGTGTGGGCGCAAAGCCTTGTCCGAACAGGCGTTGCAGGATGCTGGGTGACGAGCGGGGCGAACTCAAGCGGGCAATGGGGCGCATGGTAGCTATCCTTGGAGTGACGGGAAGCACACCTTAATGCGGCAATGTTACGAATCAATGACTGAGTTAATGCGCCTTAAATTGCCGCATGATGTTCAGCAACGCAGCCGCTTTATCCCAGGTCTCTTGATACTCTGCGGCGCAGTCCGAATCTGCCACGATGCCGCCACCGACATGGGCTTGCAGCACGCCGTTGTGATACACCAAGGTGCGAATGACAATGTTGCTATCCATGTTGCCGTCAAAGCCGATATAGCCAATTACGCCGCAATAAACGCCGCGCGGATTGGGTTCAAGTTCATCAATAATTTGCATGGCGCGTTGCTTGGGCGCGCCCGTAATCGAGCCACCGGGAAAGCTATCGCGCAACACATCCAGCGCGTCGCGTCCCGCTGCCAGCTTGCCTTGCACAGTGCTGACTAAGTGATGCACATTGGCGTAACTTTCCAAGGAAAAAAGTTTCGGCACGCTGACGCTGCCCGGCACGCAATGTTTGCCTAAATCGTTGCGCAATAAATCCACAATCATCAAATTTTCGGCACGATCTTTAGGGTGCTGTAACAACGCTTGGGCGAGTGCAGCATCTTGGGTTTTATCGGCATGACGCGGGCGCGTGCCTTTAATTGGTTTAGTTTCTACCCAACCATTTTTGACGCTTAAAAAGCGTTCAGGCGAGGCACATAAAATTTGCACATTAGGCAAATCTAGGAATGCTGCAAACGGTGCAGGACTCAATTCGCGTAAGGCTAAATAGGCTGTATAGGCATCGCCTGTTGCGGGCGCACTCAAGCGTTGCGCGAGGTTAATTTGATAGCAATCCCCCGCCTGTAAATAGCCTTGCACTTGCGCGAACGCAGCGCGATAACTGGTGGCGGAAAAGTTACTCGCGACTTCGCCATGCACCGCAAAATTGTTCAGCAGTGCGGGCGCATCACCGCGCAAACGCTGCTCGATTTGCAACAATAATTTTGCCGTGTCGGCGTAACGCAAATGCGACACCAAACGACAGCGTTTTAGCTCATGGTCGATGACCAACGCCCAATCGTAAATCGCCACCGCCAACAGCGGCACATCTGGCGAGGCTTGCGCGGCTAAGCCAAAACTTTGCCGCGCTAAGTCATAACTCCAATAACCCAACGCGCCACCTGCAAACGGAATGTCGGCAATGGCAGCGAGCGATACGCCCAGCGCGGCGCGCAGTTGCGTAAACGGCTCGCTGGCGTGGTTATCTAGCGTGTGGTGCGGCGCGGCACACAAAATGTCGTAGCGCGCCAGCCCCGCGCTATCCAGCCAAACCGCGTACGGCAAAGCACGCAGCCGCGCAAAAAAATGCGCGGCTGCGTTTGCCGTATAAGGAAATTCGACCGCATAAAAACTCATCGCGATTACTCTCTGGAGGACAAATTAGGGCAAGCATTGCTGAGTGAGAGACGACAGCTTGATGCAACTGTTGTCGCTAAAAAACAAAAAACTCCCAAACATAATTTGCGAGTTTAATCGTTGCAACATACTGCTAGTTTTACTGTGTGAGCCCCCAAAGCCTGCGCTATCAGGGGCTGACACCACAGCCCTGCTTAGTTTGGCTTGCCAATCCCTGGTGTCGGAAAAGGCCATGTTGCGGCCGGTCGCACAGGTGCGGGTGAAGACGGTGCAACCACAGATGGCTTGCTAATCACGCTTGCTGCTTTAGCGATAACAGGCTTCGCAACGGGTTTAGCGGCTGGCTTAGCAGCAGGTTTAGCTGCCACTGCTTTTTTCGCTACTGGCTTTTTCGCCGCGACTGCTTTTTTAACGGCGGGTTTCTTCGCTGCCACTACTTTTTTAGCAGCTGGCTTTTTCGCCACGACTGCTTTTTTAACGGCGGGCTTTTTCGCTGCCACTACTTTTTTCGCTACTGGCTTTTTCGCCGCGACTGCTTTTTTA
>JARCRQ010000087.1 GCA_029850585.1 Sideroxydans sp. | reverse complement strand
CGCGCACTTTCGCCGTGCCCCGTCACCTCAAATAAATTCACACTTGCTGTTCCAGCGGGCGGGGCGACCCCCACCGCCGCACTGCCGCCACTGGGAATTTTATTGGCCCCACGCAACACAATCGTGTAGGAATTCGCCCCTGCGGTGGTCACCACAGGCGTGCCTTGCACATAGGTTGAGGTCGGTCCGCCGTTGGCGTTCAGCCAATTCTCGGCCGTTGCCAGTTGGTTTTCAGCATTGTTTTTGGCTTGATTTTCAAATTGCAAATTGCCCGCCATTTTGAATTGGCTGTTCGCCGTCATCACCGCCCCTACGCCTAAAATCATCAACACAATCAACACAATCAGCGCGATAACCAAGGTTGCTCCCGCTTGCCGATGGTGATTAAAAACGAGCTTTTTCATGGCATTAGTTCCTCAGTTGGACGGTTGACGTAAATACTTGTCGGCGGAATCTATCGCCTACTGGCGGGGTGTAGCTCACGTCGCCCATGGTGTAGGTGTTGGTATTGGTGTAAGGCGCGGGTTCTGGCACGCTATTTTTGACCAACAACCATAACCGTACTGCGCTCACATTGCCCCATACCGTTTCCGATCCCCCCGCCGCGCAAGGCACGCCGTTTATACATACTGGACTCACGCTATACACCGCCTCGGCAACCGCATCGCGCTTAGCTCCCGCTAGCGTTTGCGCTCCGTTAGCAAACACCAGCGGGTCAACGCTACTTACGTCACGCGCATCAAAATACCGGGTACTCGATGCCACCGCTGCCACTCCGCCAGCAGGGTTGCCTGATAAGCCAGAATCCACCCCGTATTGCACTTGCAGATTTTCCACGCCACTAACGACTAATTCATCGACCATCATGCCATTGGGCGACAAACTATATTTGCGCAAGGACGGTATGCCGTCCGCCCCTACGGTGTTTTTATTGACATAGTAAAGATCGACTTCCACCAGATGATCTTGTTGCGGTTGATCAAAGAATACGGCGGGTGTCCCCGCATTAAACAACATGCCTTGCTCATATGCCGAGCGGAAACACAGCCCGCCTGTTGCCGCTTGGCAATCGGGCAAGGGCGACGGACCTCCTTCCGCACCTGGGGCAAGCAACACGGGGCTAGTACTTAAATAACGCACCGCAAGCATGTCGGTATTGGGCTGCACATTGGCAAGCTCAGGGCAGGTCGCAGGATTAAATGGGTTGATGCCATTATTCGCCCCCCAGACACGCTGGCTAATGTTTAAGGCAAACCCCAATAAGCAATCATTCGCCGCAGGAATGCTTGGGATGTTAGGGTTGGAGGTAATGCCGCGCCCCGTCAAGCCGTAATAGCCAGCATTTTGCGCGTCACGCCTCATCACATCCAGCGCGTAACGACCATTGGTTTGCAGCTCTGATTGGCGGTTACCTGCTTTACTGCTCGTACCTGCGCCAATAATCACCGCCATCAGCGCGCCGATAATCAGCAAACCGACTGTCATCGCAATCATCATTTCAATCAGATTAAAGCCGCGTTGGCGGGGGGCTTGCATAAGGTGTTTAAGTGTCATGTTGATCTCGATTCAGGCTAACAACTTAATTACGGATAATTTTAATGGTGGTAAGCGCGGCAATTTCTTGTCCAGTCGCCGCTGTCACGCCCGCCGCATTCGTGCCGACACCCGCCACGACACCCGCCTGTCCAGCGGCGGCGGCACCACGGTCTGTCCAAGACACGGTGATGGTGTAAGTAGCAGGATTGCCTGCCGTCGTGAGTGCGATAGAACCCGAACCACTCGGCAACGCTGCCACTGCCGCTTGCCAATTGCCCAAGTCATACGCCGTCAAGTCAGGCCCAGCACACGCCGCAACGACCTCGCAGGCAGTACTCACCGCACCTTTACCCGCCGCCACGGCGTAATTTCCCGCCACCGCCTCCGCCTTGTTCGCTTCCATACGCTCGACAATATCCGCGCTCAAAAATATCGCTTGATTACGAAATTCGCTGCCTTTGCTGGTTTTTAAGGCGTGTGCTTGCAAGCCCGCTGTGCCGAGCAAGGCGGTGGCGACAATGGTCAACGTCACCAAGATTTCCATCATAGAAAAGCCGTGTTGATTGCGAATTGTATATAGTGTTTTTTTCATCACGCTCACCTTTATTGCGTCGTCGTAAAGCCAGTTGGAGAGACACTAATCGTTTTTCCCGCTGGCGCACCCGCCCAAGAACCCTGTAAGGTAAACGAGAGCGTCGCCGCAGGCGTAACACCTTGCGAACCAATAGCGTTGTAAATTACCGCAGCAGCCGGACCCGTCAAGGTAATGCTGTTTTGCAACGGTGCGCGCACTAAAAATGGGTTGGGGTTGTTGGCAACAGCCACATCACACACGCCATCTTTATTCGCGTCATAGCAAATAATCCAGCCTGTCGCCGCCCAATCTGCCGCATTGCTACACCCTACTGCCGTTCCGCTGCATATCAATACGCGCGTATTGCGCTTAACCGCTTCGCTGTGTGCCAAGTTCAAGTCGCTGATAAAGCTGATGCGTGCGCTACTCACGCGATTATTGCGCACCATCTCGGTCATGCTAGGCACTCCAATTGCGGCAAATACACCAACAATCGCCACCACCGTCATCAACTCAATCAAAGTGAAACCTTGTCGCTTTTTCATAATTGCCCCCGTAACTGTCGCACGAACTATAGCGAAACGCGGCTATAACAAAAGCAAATCCCGATAGTTGGTCAACTTTATTGACGATAGGTGGTTTTGTACCGACCAATGGTCTTGCTTCACCACCCAAAGGTTATATAGGCATATCGAACTAGTCCTCCGACTTTTTGCGCAGACAGGGCATTTGACCGCCACAAAAAATCCAGCGGGTTGTACGGGATGCTTCGCTCACCTATCCTCCTTCGCGCCTTGGCTATTGACTTATCGGTCATTCTTGACGGTTGAACGGTCATATTTTGTTTTTATTGGTGTGGTAAAGTTCGGTTTCAATGGAGGTCTAGTTATTTACTAGACCGTTACGCCTTAACTTAACGACGATAAATATATGACGCACCTAAAACAACAAGGTTTCACCCTACTTGAATTGCTGGTTACCGTTGCAATCATCGGTATTCTTGCCAGCATTGCTGTGCCTGCTTACTCTGATTATGTGCTGCGCGCCAAACTGGTGGATGCGTCGAATGGGCTGGCTAACTGGCGCGTACAAATGGAGCAAGGCTATCAAGATAATCGCGTCTATATCTGCCCCGCAGCGGCTCCTGTAACCAGCCGTTATTTTGGCTTTACCTGCGCCGTGCCTACGCCACAGTCTTACACCCTGACCGCTGCGGGTACAGCAGGTCAGTCAACGGCTGGATTTACCTTCACGGTGAACGATGCCAACACCCGCGCAACCACCGCCGTGCCGACAGGCTGGACGGCTAACGCAACATGCTGGATTAGCAAAAAGGGGGGCGCATGTTAAACGCTCAACCGAACGTATCTGCAACGGCGACGGGGGGCGTGTGCTCTACTGTGGTGACTAAGGGCTTGCCTGCAAGAGCCGCTGGGTTTTCGCTGGTAGAGGCGATGATTGCGATTAGCATCGCGGGGATTTTAATGGCGGCGGGCATTCCGAGCTTCCAAGCCTGGATGAAAAATACGCAAGTGCGTACGGCAGCGGAATCCGTGTTAAACGGCCTACAACTTGCGCGTGCCGAGGCGGCCAGTCGCAATGCGCAAGTTTCCTTCACGCTGGCTGCCAACACTTGGGCGGTTGAGGTGTTAGCCGATGCACCATCCAATATCGCCTATAAAAAAGTTCAATCCAACGCGTTGAACAGCCAAATTATCGCCACAGCAAAAACTTTGACTTTTGATGGGATGGGCAAGGTCACGCCAGCGGCGAATGCGACGGTCATTATTGACGTGCAAAATCCTGCGGGGGGGGCGTGCTCGACCGCCAACAGCACCTCGGGCGTGCGCTGTATGCAAATTCAAGTTAAGGCGGGGGGAGCGGTGCGCATGTGCGACCCCGCACTCTCGCTGGCAACCAATCCTCAAGGCTGCGTCTAATGAAAACGCTTAATCAATCAGGCTTTATGCTGTTAGAAACGATGGTCGGTTTGTTGTTATTTTCCATCGGGATTTTAGGCATGGTCAGTATGTTGGTGATGGCAACCAAGGCTTCTTCAGAAGCCACTTATCGTAGCGAAGCGAGCTATTTGGCCAATCAAATTATTGGTCAAATGTGGGTTGATCGCAGCAACCTCGCGGCTTACCAACTGAACGCCGCCGCCCCTGCGTGTTTTGCAGGCGGCTCAGCATCAGGCAAACAAGAAGTCAGCGATTGGTTGGCGGAAGTGGCAAAACTGCCAGGTAGTGCCACCGTGAAACAGCAAATTTTGCTTGATCCGCTCACCAACTTTGTGACCGTGACGATTTGCTGGAAAGCCCCCAACGCGCCAGCACATAACTTTGTCGCAACCTCTGCGATTAACTAAGGATGGCTCAATTGATACACATTAAACACAAGGTGAGCTTGTCTTCACGAGGCTCAGCTAGCGGCTTTAGCTTAGTTGAGCTGATGGTGGGCGTAACGGTGGGCTTGATAACCGTGCTGGTCATCAGCAACAGCTATATCGGCTTTGAGAAACAAAAGCGCACCACCACTAGCGGCTCCGACTCGCAACAGAATGGCTTAATCGCGCTGCACGCAATTCAAACTGATGCCCGTATGGCGGGATTTGGCTTAACCCTGCCGAGCCAATTAGTCTGCACCGAGATTATTAAATACGAGCTGGGCAACATTAGCAAAGAAGCTATTTTGCCCGTGCTCATCACCGATGGCGGCGGCGTGCAATCCGACAAAATCAAATTTACTTATAGCGATGCGGGAACGGGCAGCACCCCGTCCGTGTTGATGACCTCCATGCCTAGCTCGGATTCCAGCATCACGATGACGCGTGTCAACATGGCTGGCTACACTGTTAATCGCGATAAATTTTTGCTTGCCAGCCCTGTTACTTCGCCTGGTACAGCGATTGCTCAACCTTGTACACGCTTAGCGTATGTTGATACGACCGTGGCAGACCCCTTAATGCTGGCAAATTTGAATCCGCCCTTTGGCACGAATATCGCCCCTAGTATTGCAGCGGGCAATCCAGCCGACGGTTACGGGGCTTACACCTCATTTGCCATCAATATGGGGCAGTTTTTACAAACCGAATATAGCGTCGATGCGAACAACGACTTTGTCGCAACCGATAAAAGTATTGCCGCACAAGCCCCTATTGCGATTGCCAACAACATCGTCAACATTCAGGCGCAATATGGCTTTGCACCCCAAAACCCCACGCCAGGAAACCCTGCGCCAGCGGTTAATACTTGGAGCGATGCCACCGCCGCGCCGCTTACTACCGCTGACATCATGCGCATTAAAGCGATACGCATTGCGATTGTGGCGCGCAGCTCATTAAAAGAAAAACCTAGCATCAAGGGTGGGGCGTGTGATGCCACGGCAGTTATGCCTATTTCCTGGCTAGGTGGCCCCGTCATTGATTTAACTGCCAACCCCGATTGGCAGTGTTACCGCTACCACGTCTATCAAACCATTATTCCTTTGCGTAACGTTATATGGGCCAACCTCTAAACACCATGATGCGAACTAATCATTTTTCTTCGCCTGCCCAACAGCAAGGCTCGACTTTGCTCATCTCCTTAATCGCCTTAGTGTCCATGATGCTGGCGGGGATTGCACTGATGCGTTCGGTGGATACCGCGAACGTGGTCGCAGGTAATTTCGCCTTCAAAGAAGCAAGCCTACAAGCTGCCGACATCGCAATGGAAGCCGCTTTTACCGCCTTGCCCGGTTTAGCCGCGACAGGCAATGTGCCTGTCGCGAACCAGTATTATGCAGTGATGCAGCCCGTGGACATTAAAGGCTCTCCCACCTCAGTTACTTGGTCAGCCGTGCCTGTGATAAATACTTCTATCGCGGGCTATAGCGTGCAATATGTGATTGAACGCATGTGTGCAGGCTCGGTGACCGACCCAATCAATGGCCCTGCACCTGGCAATATCGCCGAACAAACCAAATACTGCACCACGCTTGCCAATGCCGGCTCAGAAGGGGGAAGCCGCGCGACAGGACACGTTACTTTTCGCGGTAACGGGGTGGTGTACTACCGCGTCACCGTACGTTCAACTGGTCCACACAATGCTGTGAGCATGGTGCAAGGCACAATTAGCTTATAAAAATTAGGGGAAACCATGCTTTATAAATTTAAGAAATCCGCACGCGTCATTAACGTGCTACTCATGCTTTCGATTGCCGCGCAACCCGCCTATGCCGCGTCGGTGATTATCGCGGACACACCGATGGCAGCGCAAAACACCGCTAAATCCAACATTATGTTCACCATGGACACCTCTGGCGGTATGGATGTAGAGGTGCTGTTGCCAACCTATAATTCGATGTATTACGAAAGCAATGTCACGCCAGGTAACAATCCGACCAATCTTAATGGGAATTTCTTTTTATTCCCGACTTGGTATCGCACCAGCAATACCGTCAAGCTGACCAAGAAGAACAAACAAAAGGGCAAAGGGGGCGCGGCAGCGATTGATTTGATGTTGGAAGGGGATCTCAATAGCCCAGACCCGCTTAACTGGCGCGCGCGCAACAATCACTACAACCACCAGTACTACGACCCGTTCACGACTTACCAACCGTGGAACGGCGTAGATCAAAATGGCGTGACCTTTGGCAATGCCAACCCCACCAACGTTGAGTATGACCCTTACGCAAACGTGCTCGGTGCTGTGGACATTACCCAAGAAATCAGCTCTGGTGCGATTGTTCTCGACCCTAACGGCAACGCCTTTACTGTCCCCAATGCACACAGCTATGTAGGTGGCAGCCACACTTACCCTAGCACTTGGTATCCTGCGACCTACTACACTTGGGCGGACTTAAACAACAACGGAATTTTAGAGGCGGGGGAAGAAACCCGTTACGAGATTAAGAACTCAGCCGGGCTAGGTGCTTGTATTAAAACCAAAGCTACTGCCATCATCCCAGGTTGTGGTGGTGCGCCAGCAACCTATCCTAGCGGCAGAACTTACACCGCCGAGCTACAAAACTTTGCCAACTGGTTTAAGTATTACCGCACCGTGATGCTGACGCTGCAAGGTTCAATCGGCAAACAACTGGATACGCTCGCCTCGACACAAGTCGGCATGACCTCCTTAGAGCCGCAATTCGTTCCAGCTCCCGTTGCGGACATTTCTAGCCCTGCGGTGCTGGAAGTACTACGCGGTCAAATCTACGAGTTGAGTCCTAATCTGGGTGACTGGCGGCAACCTATCCATGATCGCATGAGCCAAGTTTATGATTACTTTAAGCAAACAGCTTCGGTCAATGGCAATCCAGCACCAATTCAATACAGCTGTCAGCAAAACTTTAACGTCTTAGTGACCGCTGGGTACTTGAATGAAAATGGTAACGGTGCTGCGGGTTTCAAAAACTACTTTACGGGACAAACGCCGTCTCTAAACGGTAAAGTAGGCGATTACGACAGCAAAGCCAATGGCAATCCTGTGTCAGGTGCAGGCACTGCGCCTTATGCGGACGATGTACTCAACGGCAATAGTTTCGCCGATACCTTGGCTGACTGGGCTTTGTATATTTATGACCAAAATCTACGTCCCGACTTAAAAACGGGCAATGTACAACTAGTTGCGGGTACTCACGAAACCAATCCCAATCCACATTTAGACACCTATGTGATTGCACCTGGCGCGACACCCACCTTAGCCAATGCGCCTTCGACCATCAATCCTGCCACGACTAATCTGTGGACGATGGTAACCAGCATCGTTTGGCCTAAGCCCACCTTCCTCGATCAAACGACGATTGATGATTTATGGCATGCCGCTGTGAATGGGCGCGGTAAATTCGTCGGTGGCATGGATATTTATGGCGGGCTGACCACGGTATTAAACGACATCATGGGGCGCATTGGTTCGGCAGCGGCGGTGGCGGTGAGCAATGCCAACATCAGCCCTGGCGATAGCTTCTCTTATGCGTCTAGCTACAACACAGGCAATTGGTCAGGGGATTTGCAGTCCTATCCGATTGACTTAGTCACCGGCATTCCGTCTAACATTGGCAAATGGCTACCGAGTGCGAGCGTGCAACTCGATGCTGCGGTATTGCTCACGGGGCGCAAAATTGCAACTTATACAGGCACAACGGCTGTGCCCTTTAGATTGGCTAATTTGTCCGCCGCCCAGCAAGCGTCGCTCAATACACCAGGCTTCGCCGATAACGCAACGATGTTAGCTTTCTTGCGCGGTGACCGCTCTAACGAAGGCACTTTGTATCGCAATCGCGGTCATGTGTTAGGCGACATTATTGATGCTGAACCAGTCGTAGTCAGAGAACCTTTACTCAGCTACGCTGACAACGGCTATGGGGCTTATAAAGCGCAGTACACCACGGTTACGCCCCGCGTTAAGACGGTGTTCCAAGCCGCCAACGACGGCATGGTGCATGCGTTTGATGCGAACTTAGGTTCAGAAATGTGGGCGTACATTCCAGGCATCGTCTTAAATGCGCCGCTTGATACGCTTAATCCCAATACCAGCAAGTTAGTCAACCTCAGCAGTAAGAAGAATTTCACCCATCAATACTATGTAAACGGCACACCTGGCTACGGCGACGTGGACTTTGGCAATACCAAAGGCATCGTCGGTACACCCGACTGGCGTTCGTTGTTAGTGGGGGGATTCCGTAAAGGGGGGCGTGGTTATTACGCACTGGATGTCACCGACCCAACAGCTCTGACTGAAGCGGCGGTTGCGACTAAAGTCATGTGGGAGTTCCCCAATGCCAGCACCGCTGCAAGCGTTAAAGCCAATATGGGCTATAGCTACGCCACGCCTATCATTACAAAAACAGTGGCATATGGCTGGGTGGTGATTATTCCTTCGGGCTTAAATAATGGCGCAGCCGATAGCGGCGGAGACGGCATGGGACACTTGTTTGTGCTGGATGCCAAAACGGGCACGCTGCTTAAGGATATTGCTACGGGTGTCGGTACGCCACTAACCCCCAGTGGACTGTCTGAAATTTCGGGCTGGGTCGATAACGCAGCCATCGACAACACCGTACAGCAAGTGTATGGCGGCGACCTGTTGGGCAATGTGTGGCGTTTTGACTTATCCGATAAAGTTCCAGCAAACTGGAAAACGACATTGCTGACCACCTTGGTCGATAACGTTGGCACGGCTCAACCGATTACCACCCCGCCTGAGCTGTCTTTTGTTAACGGTAAACGGCGCGTCTATGTCGGCACAGGACAATACTTAAGCCCTGCCGATATTCCCTCGCCACTCGGCTTGCCAACAGCGGCAGCTCAAGTGCAAACGATGTATAGCTTAATTGACGACATGAGTGTGCCAGCCTTAGGAGCAGCGGTTATTGCACCGTTGCGTAGCAATTTAACTGCGCAAACAATCATCGCTGGGGCAGCCACACGCACGATTAAAGCCAACCCATTAGGTACGAGCAAGGGATGGTATGTAGATTTATCGGTGACGGGCGGCACGATAGGAGAGCGCATCATTACCGCACCGGCCATTTCCAACACCACCATCGTGTTCAGCACCAACGTACCAAGTTCGGCGGATCCTTGTAGCCCAGGCGGTTCGAGCTGGCTCTATTCGCTCAACTATGCAACGGGTGCCATGGTGGCGGGTAGCACTTGGGCAGCCCAATCATTGGGTAACACCTTGGCAAGCCGGCCTATTTTGGTACAGTTGCCCGATGGCACAGTGAAAGGCTTGGTACGACAATCTAATGCATCAACCGCATCAACCACGATTCCAACCTCGACCATACCCGCTGTGGGTAAACGAGTGTCCTGGCGTGAGATAACCAAAGGTTGATAAAGATTTTTGACGGCAGCTCTGTCAAATTCGGTCGTTATGACCGTGCTGGTAGCCTGAATCAACTATCAGCAGCAACATCGATTCAAATTTCGTAATTTAATTTAATGGAGTAATTATTATGTTGAAAAAAAGTAAAATCGTAGCCGCACTTGCTTCAGTAATGTTAATCAGCTCAGGTGCTGTATTGGCTGCGGCTGCAAACACAGGTACAACCAGCTCAACAACGACTGCTGGCGCAACTTCAACATCAGGCACCAGCACCAGCTCAACAGCCGCTCGCAAAGCTGCAAAAGCAAACTCTGCTGCCTGCGCGCAAAAACGTGCTGAAAATGAGCATGAAAAAGCTGACGATGATGAAAAAGAACGTGAAGATGGCGAACACCAAACCATGTCTCACGATAGCCACGGTAAACAACATCATGCCGACACACATCACGATGACATGAAAAAAGAACATCACGATCGTGAAGCAAAGCATGAAGAAGAACGTAAAGCTGTTTGTGGTGAAATCGACGATGGTAAGAGTGAAGAAAACCACAGTGATGACGACAAGAAAAAAGCTGAAAACGATCGTAAAAATCGCGAAGCTGAAAACAAATCTCATTAATTCTTGAGAGCTGTGTTGTAAGGTTCGTGTTGTAAATAAAAAGCCCCACAAGTGCATAACTTGTGGGGCTTTTTCTGCGCGCGAGTTAACTTCCATAACGAATAAAAAAGGGCGACTCGTTGTCGCCCTTTTTTATTCTAACCGCTAAACCTTACTTAACAATCGCTTTCAATTCACCTTTAGCGTAACGATTTGCCATCGCTTCTAATGAGATTGGTTTGATTTTGCCAGCTTGACCCGCCGAACCAAAGGCTTCGTAACGGGCGATACAGATGTCGCGCATCGCAGTGGTTGAAACCGCTAAGAATTTGCGTGGATCAAAGTCTTTCGGGTTTTGTGCCAAATAACGACGCACTGAACCGCTTGATGCCATACGTAAATCAGTGTCAATGTTGATTTTACGCACGCCGTGTTTAATACCTTCAACGATTTCAGAAACTGGCACGCCATAAGTTTGGCTCATGTCGCCGCCGAATTCGTTGATGATTTTCAGCCATTCTTGTGGCACTGAAGACGAACCGTGCATCACCAAATGGGTGTTAGGAATACGCGCGTGGATTTCTTTGATGCGGCTGATTGCCAAAGTGTCGCCAGTAGGTGGCTTAGTGAATTTATACGCGCCGTGTGAAGTACCGATGGCAATTGCCAACGCATCTACGCCCGTTTGACGGACAAATTCTGCGGCTTCTTCTGGGTCAGTCAACAACTGATCGTGGCTCAATACGCCTTCAGCGCCGTGACCATCTTCCGCTTCGCCTTGACCTGATTCGAGCGAACCCAAACAGCCCAATTCGCCTTCAACCGAAACGCCTACCGCGTGTGACATTTCTACCACGCGACGCGTTACGTCCACGTTGTAAGCGAATGAAGACGGTGTTTTGGCATCCGCTTCCAAAGAACCGTCCATCATCACGCTAGAAAAGCCTGATTTAATCGCGTTGATACAAACCGCTGGCGATGCGCCGTGATCTTGGTGCATGACGACAGGAATGTGTGGATACGCTTCAACTGCCGCTTCAATCAAGTGACGCAAAAACGCTTCACCTGCATATTTACGCGCACCTGCTGAACCTTGCATGATGACTGGGCTGTTGGTTTTGTCAGCCGCTTCCATGATTGCTTTAACTTGTTCCAGATTGTTCACGTTGAACGCTGGCAAGCCGTAGCTATTTTCTGCTGCGTGATCGAGCAGTTGACGCAAAGATACTAAAGCCATTTTCTTCTCCTAATAATTAAAAGTATTGCTACTAGATTGATACGAATTATTTACGGTGCTCGCCTACTTTAACGATTTTCATGGTGTTGGTATGACCTGTTTGGCCCACCGCTTCACCAATCGTCATCACGATTAAGTCGCCTTCTTTGATGAGTTTCAAGCGCACCAATTCGTCTTCGGCATCGCGCAAGGTTTGCGAATGGTCTTTAGATGAAATGGTGAAGGCAATCGGATGCACGCCGCCAAACAAAGTCACTTTGCTCAACGTGGTCGCCGCAGGCGTCATAGCAAAAATTGGCACGCCTGCATTGGTACGTGACATCCATAACGCGGTTGAACCTGATTGGGTCACGGCAACAATCGCCTTAACTTTTAGGTGCGTGGCGGCATATAAAGCCGACATGGCGATAGATTGATCCACGCGGGTGAATTTTTCTGCGCCTGGCTTGACTACTAAAGCGTGTGTTTCAAGTTCTTTTTCCGCACTCAAACAAATGCGCGCCATCGCTTCGATGGTTTCAATCGGGTAATCGCCGACCGCTGTTTCGGCTGACAACATCACCGCGTCCGTACCATCTAACACCGCATTCGCTACGTCCGATACTTCGGCGCGAGTGGGGATAGGATTAGTAATCATCGATTCCATCATCTGCGTCGCAGTAATCACCAAACGGTTTTTCGCGCGCGCCATTTTGATCATCTTCTTTTGCAAACCTGGCACGGCGGCATCGCCCACTTCAACCGACAAATCGCCACGCGCCACCATGATGGCATCCGACGCTTCGATAATGTCCGCCAACACAGGAATCGCTTCAGCGCGTTCGATTTTCGCCATCAACAAGCTCTTACCGCCCGCCGCAATCATCAACTCACGCGCCATGCGCATGTCGTCGCCCGTGCGCGGGAAAGACACCGCCAAATAGTCAGCGTTAATCAACGCCGCTGTTTTGATGTCTTCTTTATCTTTGTCGGTCAAGGCGGGCGCAGTTAAGCCGCCGCCTTGGCGATTGATACCCTTGTTGTTGGACAACACACCGCCACGCACCACGACCACGTGAACTTCTGTACCTTTAACGCCCGTGACGTGAAACTCCAACATGCCGTCGTTCAACAACAACACGGTGCCGACTTCTACGTCATTCGGCAACTCTTTGTAATCCAGACCAACGCGTTGTTGATTGCCCAAGCCGTCCATCGACGCATCGAGAATAAATGAATCGCCTTTATTCAAGATGATTTTGTCATTTTCAAATTTGCGTACGCGGATTTTTGGCCCTTGCAAATCCGCCAAAATACCGACGGTACGACCGACAGCTTTCGCCGCTGCACGCACAGTGTCAGCACGCTTCATGTGGTCGGCGGCTGAACCGTGTGAGAAGTTCATGCGGACTAAATCGACACCCGCACGAATCATGTTTTCTAACACAGCTTGGCTGCTTGAAGCAGGGCCTAAGGTTGCTACTATTTTGGTTCTACGCAGCATGTGAGTCTTTCTAATTATTGATTGGCACGTTGTTCGAGAATTTCGACCGCTGGCAAAGTTTTGCCTTCTAAGAATTCCAAAAATGCGCCACCAGCGGTGGAGATGTAAGAAATTTTATCGTAGATGTTGTACTTTTGAATTGCCGCGATGGTGTCGCCGCCGCCCGCCAAAGTAAACGCTTTGGTGTTGGCAATCGCCATTGCAATGGTTTTCGTGCCTTCGCCAAATTGGTCGTATTCAAACACGCCAACAGGACCATTCCACACCACCGTACCCGCATTCATAATGATGTCAGCGATTTCTTGTGCGGACTTAGGGCCAATATCGAAAATCATTTCGTCATCCGCTACGTCTTTTGCGTCTTTCAAAATCGCTGGGGTATTTTCATTGCCTGGCAAGAACGGCGCAGCCGTACCGACGACCACATCCGTTGCGATTGGAATAATCGCGCCGCGAGCGGTCATCTTAGCGATCAAAGCCTGTGCCGTTGGCACGAGGTCGTTCTCACACAACGATTTGCCGACTGGGTGATGGGTCGCTTTCAAGAAGGTGTTGGCAATCCCGCCGCCCACCACTAATTGCTCGCATTTTTCTGACAACGATTCTAATACGGTCAATTTGGTTGACACTTTAGAACCGCCCACAATCGCTACCATCGGACGTGCTGGGCTCAACAACGCTTTAGTCAGTGCGTCGAGTTCTTCTACCAACAACACACCCGCCGCCGCCACTGGTGCAAATTTTGCCACGCCATGCGTTGAGGCTTCGGCGCGATGCGCGGTACCGAATGCGTCCATGACGAACACATCGCACAACGCTGCGTATTTTTTTGCCAACTCGTCAGTGCTTTTCTTTTCGCCCACGTTGAAGCGGCAGTTTTCCAACAACACTACTTCGCCATCCGCCACTGAAAATCCGCCATTCGTCCAGTCTTTGACCAAACGCACTGGCTTGCCTAATTTGTCTGCTACGACATGCGCAACAGGTTTGAGTGAGTTTTCTTCTGAATAAACGCCTTCTTCGGGACGACCCAAATGTGAAGTAACCATCACTTTTGCACCAGCCTTAACGGCTGCGTTAATGGTTGCCATTGATGCCGTAATACGCGCATCCGAAGTTACTTTGCCGTCTTTAACCGGCACATTCAAATCTGAACGAATCAGGACACGCTTGCCCTTGAGATCCAAATCAGTCATCTTAATTACAGCCATTTTTTATTCCTTAATTATTTGGTAAGTTGAAAGTCGTAAGTGGGAAGTCGGAACAACGGTGTAGCGGGTTTCCCACCGACCTGTCGTTCCACTTCCCACTTTCAGCCTTTAAGCAATGTGGCGAACCAAACGCATCAAGTTACAGGTGTAACCGTATTCGTTATCGTACCAAGCGACCACTTTAACGAAAGTAGGATCGAGAGCCAGACCCGCTTCAGCATCGAATACTGAAGGTTGTGGGCAACCACGGAAATCAGTCGAAACGACTTTCTCGTCGGTGTAACCCAACACGCCTTTCAAAGGACCACTTTCTGAAGCGGCTTTCATCGCGGCACAAATTTCAGCGTAAGTCGCAGGCTTGTTCAACTCAACGGTCAAATCAACGACCGACACGTCAGAAGTTGGTACGCGGAACGCCATACCTGTGAGCTTTTTGTTCAGTGCAGGAATCACCACACCCACTGCTTTAGCCGCACCTGTTGAAGAAGGAATAATGTTTTCCAAGATACCGCGACCACCGCGCCAGTCTTTGTTTGATGGACCATCAACGGTTTTTTGTGTCGCTGTTGCAGCGTGTACTGTCGTCATCAGACCGCGCTTGATACCGAACACATCGTTCAGCACTTTAGCCACGGGTGCCAAACCGTTAGTGGTGCAAGATGCGGCTGAAACGATGTTTTCGCCTTTGTAAGTGTCGTGATTCACGCCGTACACGAACATGGGCGTGTCGTCTTTACATGGTGCTGATTGAACCACTTTCTTAGCACCTGCGTTGATGTGCGCTTGGCAAGTTTCTTTAGTCAAGAAGAAGCCGGTACATTCGATCACGATGTCCACACCTGCTTCATTCCATTTCAAGTTGGCCGGATCACGTTCAGCAGTCAAACGAATGGTTTTGCCGTTTACTACCAAGTTGTTGCCATTCACTGCCACATCACCGTTAAAACGACCGTGTACTGAGTCATATTTCAACATGTAAGCCAAGTAGTCTGGCTCTAACAAATCGTTAATTGCCACGACTTCGATTTCTGGGAAGTCTTTAGTTGCCGCACGAAACACCATACGACCGATACGACCAAAACCGTTAATACCTACGCGAATCTTTGCCATTTTGAAGCTCCTAAGTTGAAATAATAAATGGGGGCGGCGCAGTCGTGCGCCGCGACACAGCTTTAAGCTGCGATAACTTTCTTCACAGTTGCGACCACATTGTCCACAGTGAAACCGAAATGTTTGAACAACTCTGGCGCAGGCGCAGATTCGCCAAAGCAATCCATACCAATCACCGCGCCATCCAAACCGACGTATTTGTACCAACCGTGTGTCACGCCCGCTTCAACCGCGATGCGTTTCATGCCGCGAGGCAACACGCTGTCTTTGTAAGCCTGAGTTTGATTGTCAAACACATTGGTTGAAGGCATCGACACAACACGAACATTGATACCTTCGGTTGCCAAAACGGCTTGCGCTTTGATTGCCAAATCAACTTCTGAACCAGTTGAAATAATAATCGCTTGCGCTTTACCAGCCGCTTCTGACAACACATAACCACCCTTACGGATGTTGGCGATTTGCGCTTCGTCACGTTTTTGGAATTGCAAATTTTGACGACTGAAAATCAAGCTAGAAGGACCGTCAGTGCGTTCCACCGCAGCGACCCAAGACACGGCTGACTCAACGGTGTCGCAAGGACGCCAAACTTGCATGTTCGGGATGTAACGCAGTGTCGCGGTTTGTTCTACGGGTTGATGGGTCGGGCCATCTTCGCCCAAACCGATAGAGTCATGGGTGAACACATAAATCACGCGCTGTTTCATCAACGCTGACATACGCAAAGCATTGCGTGCGTATTCCGAGAACATCAAGAACGTGCCGCCGAATGGCAGCAAACCGCCATGCAACGCCATGCCGTTCATAATGTGTGACATACCAAATTCACGCACGCCGTAGCTGATGTAGTTACCCGTAGCTTTACCTGAAACGTGTTTTGCACCCACCCAGTTAGTCAAATTAGAGCCGGTCAAATCAGCCGAGCCGCCCAAGAATTCTGGCAGCGCAGGTTGCAGCGCGTTGATGGCGTTTTGTGAGGCTTTACGCGTCGCAATGGTTTCGCCCTTAGCATTGGTGTCGGCAATGACTTTAGCCGCGTGTGCCGCGAAATCAGCAGGCAAATCACCTTTGCTACGACGCAAAAACTCAGCCGCTTCTTTAGGGAACGCTGCGCTATATGCGGCGAATTTTTTATTCCATGCCGCTTCTAATGCCGCGCCTTTATCTTTCGCGTCCCATGCTTTGTAAACGTGGGCTGGGATTTCAAACGGGGGGTAGTTCCAACCGATGTGCGCGCGAGTTGCCGCAACTTCTGCATCGCCCAACGCTGCGCCGTGTACATCATGGCTATCTTGCTTGTTTGGCGAACCCGCACCAATGATGGTTTTGCAGCAAATCAAGGTTGGCTTATCGGTGACCTTTTTCGCCGCCTGAATCGCCGCTTCAATCGCGTCTGAATCATGACCTTGCACATTGGCAATCACATGCCAGCCGTACGATTCAAAACGCTTTGCGGTGTCGTCGGTAAACCAACCATGCGTATGACCGTCGATGGAGATTTCGTTGTCATCCCAGAATGCCGTCAGCTTGCCCAAACCCCAAGTGCCTGCCAGCGCGCACGCTTCGTGCGAGATACCTTCCATCATGCAGCCGTCGCCCATAAACACATAAGTGTTATGGTCAACAATATCCAGACCTGGCTTGTTAAATTCAGCCGCCAACAGTTTTTCTGCCATCGCGAAACCCACCGCGTTGGTAATCCCTTGACCCAATGGACCCGTAGTCGTTTCCACGCCTACGGTGTAACCGTATTCAGGATGACCTGGAGTCTTGGAGTGCATTTGACGGAAGCGTTTTAATTCGTCCATCGGCAAGTCGTAGCCTGTCAAATGCAACAGCGCGTAAATCAACATCGATCCATGACCATTTGATTGCACGAAACGATCGCGATCCGCCCACTTAGGGTTGGTTGGGTTGTGGCGCATATGGCGATTCCACAATACGTCAGCGATTTCCGCCATGCCCATCGGCGCGCCAGGATGACCTGAATTGGCTTTTTGCACGGCATCCACTGCCAGCATACGAATCGCGCCAGTGATGTCATTGAATTTGGGTGGGTTTACTTTACGCGCTACTGACATACGAACTTCCTCCTAAGCATCCTTGTGGGACGGTTGAATTATAAAGATTGCAAACGCAGGATTATGCCGCAGCAAGTCTGCGGGGGCAACCGTGTAAATAAATTGGGCAACACGCGGGGGCTTACTGCGCCGACTCAGAATGCGTCTTCTTGCTTAATTTAATACCTAATTGTTTCAATTTTCGGTACAAATGGGTACGTTCTATGCCGATCTTCTCGGCGACGTGAGTCATATTTTCATCCTCTTTTTCCAGATGATATTGCAAATAAATCGCATCGAAGTGGTCGCGCGCTTGGCGCAGCGGCACGTCTAGCGGCACGATATAGTCTTTTTTGTTGTCACCCATATCTACGATTAAATGATGCTCTACAGGTACGGGCGGCGGCTCAATAATGGGTAAACCCGTGCTAATCGCCTGTGCCACGGTGCTCAATAATTTTTGCAGCCCAATCGGCTTTTCTAAAAAATCTACCGCGCCGATGCGCGTCGCTTCCACTGCGTTTTCTATCGTGCCGTGACCCGACATCATCACCACAGGCATGGTCAGCAAATCCTGCTCCGCCCATTCTTTCAGCAAGCTCACGCCGTCGGTATCGGGCATCCAAATATCCAGTAGAACTAAATCGGGTTCGTGCTGATGGCGGTATTCACGCGCTTGTGCGGCGTTCTCCGCGAGCTGCACTTGATAGCCTTCGTCCGCCAAAATTTCTGCCAATAATTCGCGTATGCCTACCTCATCATCAACCACTAAAATTTGTTTTTGTGCCATTACGCCTCCGTCATGCAAGGCAGGCTGAGCGTGACACACGCGCCACCTGCTTGCTCATTTTCTAGGCTGATATGCCCGCCATGCTCTTCTACAATTTTTTTCACAATCGCCAAACCCAATCCCGTACCTTTAGTTTTGGTGGTCATGTATGGCTCGAATGCGCGCGCCAACACTTGCGGCGCAAAGCCCAAACCGTTGTCCTTGACGCGCAAAATCAGTTGCCCTGCGTGCGACTCCGTGCTTAAGGTGATGAACGGCAAAGCTGTTTCTTGTAAAGCATCTTGGGCATTCTTCAGCAAATTATGCAGCACTTGGCGCAAGCGCGTTTCATCGCCATTCACCCACTTATGCGTGGCATTTAAGTGCAGACGCACCTCTTGCCCTGACACCTCGTACAAACTCGCCGCTTCTTTAATTAACTGATGCAAATTGAGCGGCACTAATTTCAGCGCGGGACCGCGCGCATAGTTGGCAAAATCACTCACCATATTTTTCAGCGCGGCAACTTGCCCCACAATCGTCTGCGTGGCGCGCTGCAACAGCGCGGCATCGGCACCCGTTAAGCTCGGCGCGAGCTTGTATTGCAAGCGTTCGGCAAACAGCTGAATCGGCGTAAGCGGGTTTTTAATTTCATGCGCTAAACGCCGCGCCACTTCGCCCCACGCCGCTTGCCGCTCGGCTTGCAGCAAATGACTAATGTCATCAAACACCACCACATAACCGCCACCGCTCGCCTTGGGCAATTGCGTACCGCGCATCAATAAAATCTGATTGCCTTGTTTACTCAATCGCTCCATTTGATGCTGCCATTCCAGATTGCCAGTGCTCGCAAAAGAATTGCGTATGGTCTGACAAAACGAGTTGAGTAAACTGTATTTTTCGGCCAAGTCGTATAGGGAAAGTTGCTGCATATCAAACAGCGGAATGCCCAGAATTTGCGCCGCACTGGTGTTCGCCGAGCGCACATGAAAAGTCTCGTCCAAACCGATTACGCCCGACGACAAATGCGTCAGCACACTTTCCAAATAACCCTTGGTATTTTCCACTTGCAGCTGCTGCGCTTCGCTGGCATTTTTGGCATCCAATAATTGCCGCGTCATCTGATTAAACAGCCCCGTCAGCGCGCCCAATTCGTCGCCGCTGCGCACTGGATATTGCCCCGTAAAATCACCTTGTGCGACTGCGCGCGTGCCCGCCGCTAAGGACTCCAATGATGCGCCGATTTTTTCGCTGATAAAAAATGCCGCCGACACCGCCGTGAGCAACACCACCAACAACGATAAAGTCAACGTGATGCCATACAAACGCTTCAAGCCCATGCGCGACAACACCAAAGCTTGATAGTCGCCATACACCGCTTGCACGGTTTCGGCATCGGCTTGAATTTGTGGCGCGACCGCTTGGGTAAATTGCAAAATGTAGCGCGTATCGGGTGCGGTACTGGGGCGTACCAACGCCTGCGCGCGCAAGCTCATCTGCGCACCGCTCTCGATGCTGGCAGCTTCGCCTGTACTCAAAACGGCCGCCAAGGTATCCGCGTCTAAGGCGGTCGCAGCGGGCATTTGGTCTTGGCTCGCCGAGACCAATACGCGCCCGTGGCTAGTGAACAAGGTGACTTGCAGATATTCACCCTCGACGAGTAAATGCTGCACATCCTGCGCGAAACTTTCTGGCGATTTTTCGGCGACCAGCAGCGCGATAAAGCGCGTCTTTTTTGTCAAAATTTTGAGGCTGTTATCCAAGCTAGATTTGCCCAAATTTAAGCCGCCTTCCAAGGCTTTTTCAACGCGCACGTCAAACCACGACTCGATACTTTTACCCAAAAAATCCACCGACACTGCGTACACTAAAATACCTGGCAACACCGCAATACCAATAAAAAACAAGGTCAGACGCAAGCTCAAGCGCGCGCCAAAAACTTGGTTTTTAATTTTGCTGCGCAGTCGCCAAAACTGGTAGCCGACCAAGCCCACCAACGCCACTGCCAGCGAGCCTGTCAGTACCAGCAAAGTGTAATAGTTGCTGGAGAAAATATGCGTATTGGCACTGCTGCTCGACAGCAAATACAGCAAGCTCGAACCTAAAATAACGCTCAATAAAATCAGGTACTTCATCATTCCACCTCTGGCGGACGTATATCGGCGGGGCTTAACAGCCAACGATAATTATCCGAATCCAAGTCCCAATCTTTGCCCGTCAAGGCATTCACCTGCAACAGTTTGGGCAGTTGCTCGATGTCCAAACGCAGCCGCGCACTAGCCACATAGCTGCCGCGCTTAGTCAATACTTCTGGCGCAATCGGGCTAGACGTTTGTCGCTGCAACGCCGCCAGCGCGTCGTCTAAGCTGGCAAAACTTTGAAACAGCGCACCGCGCGAAATGCGATATTGGCGCGTCAACACGTTGTAATACAGCTTGCTGGTTTGCGCGCTATGTGCGACCTCGGCATCCAACCAATACCAACGCGTGCGCGTCACACTAAATTCGCTGACAAAATAAATGTTCACGCCATGCGACAAGGCTTGCTGCACGGCGTAATTGAGATTGATAGAAAAATTAGCACGCAGCTGATACGCCCCATCATTCAAGCGAATTTCGGTGTTGTTGACGCTAATGCCATCCGCGTACGCGCTGCTGACCAGCAAGGTCAACGCCCCCAGCAAGGCAAGAAGAAATTTAAGCGGATTTGTGTAGGAGGGCATAGAAAAAACCGTCGTGTTGCGCATTCGGCACGAGCTGCCCCGTTGAGCCTTCGGGCAAGCTCACCGCGACGCGTTGCACGTTTTTAGTGGTCGCTAAAAACTGGGCGATAACCTCCTCGTTTTCTTGCTTAAACACCGAGCAGGTCGCGTACAACAAACGCCCGCCTACTTTCAGGGTCGGCCATAAGGCTTGCAAAATCGCCAGTTGCTGCGCGGCAAAGCCCGCCAAATCTTCACGGCGGCGCAGCCATTTAATGTCGGGATGACGACGCACCACGCCAGAGCCAGAGCACGGCACATCCGCCAAAATTCGGTCGAACAGTTGCCCATCCCACCAGTCATTCGGCTGCGCCGCATCGCCTTCTAACAAGCGTGCATTCAGCTCCAAGCGTTGTAAATTTTCCACCACGCGCTGCAAACGTTTGCCGTCTTTATCCACCGCAACTAAACGCACATCAGCGGTTTCCAAAATATGCGCGGTTTTGCCACCCGGTGCAGCGCACGCGTCCAACACACGCATACCAAATTTCACATCAAGCAAGGGCGCGGCATGTTGCGCACCCGCGTCCTGCACCGACACCAAACCCGCAAAAAACTCGGGCACTTTGTCCACATTCACGGGCTGCGCTAATTGCAACGCAGCTGCGCCAACTTGCTCCGCAGCGATGCCTTGATCGGCTAACAGCGCGCGATATTTCGCCATGCTGGTTTTACTTAAATTAACGCGCAAGGTCATCGGTGGATGGGTGTTGCCCGCTTGCAAAATTGCCTCACTCGCCGCGCCGTATTGGACTTGTAGCTCTTTCACCCACCAAGCAGGATGATTAAATTTTGCCTCCAGCGATTGCTCGGCTTGCTTTAATAATTCGGCTTGCTGACGTAAAAAATTACGCAGAATCGCATTCACCAAGCCGCCGACATGCGGCTGTATGGTCTGTGCCGCGCGCACCGCCTGATCGACCACCACATGCTGCTGCGCCTTGCTGTATTGCAACTGATACAAGGTCACCAACAGCAAATAACCAACCCGCTCGTCGGTCAACGGATTGTGCAACAACAGCTCCAACACCTCTTTGAGCTGACCGTAGAAGCGCAGCGTGCCGTAACTTAAATCTTGAATCGCGCCACGCTGCGAAGCCGACCACTCGGTCTTGCCATTGATTTCTTTTTCCAACACTTGATTCAAATTGCGCCCATTGACCATCACTTGTTTGATGATCTGGGCGGCGGCGAGTTGGACATTTTGCATAATTATTTTACCGTCAGCATATCGCCGACTTTGATGTGAACAGATTGCAGAAATTGGGCTGACGGCTGGGCTTTGCCACCAGGGCGTTGCAGCACTTCTAGGCGCAGCGCGCCTGTGCCGCACGCCACGACGATGCCCAGTTTATCGAGCGACAAAACTGTCCCAGCAACGCCTGTGCCGTGCTGCGCGCTGGCTTGCCAAACTTTAATAATCGCCTCGTTAAAACTGAAGTTGCACAAGGGAAATGGGTTGAACGCGCGCACGGTGCGTGCCAGCGTGAGCGCGTCCTGCGACCAATCTATGGGCGATTCGCTTTTGAGTAACTTCGCCGCGTAGCTCGCATCCGCATCGTTTTGCGCGACGGGCGTTAGACTGGCTAAATCACGCAACGCCGCGATGATGCTAATCGCTCCCAGCTCGGCGAGCTTGTCATGCAAGCTGCTCGCGGTATCGGTCTCGCTAATCGCACAGACATGACGCGTCAGCATCGCGCCCGTGTCCAAGCCCACATCCATTTGCATAATCGTAATGCCCGTTTCCACGTCGCCCGCCTGTATAGCGCGCTGTATCGGTGCCGCACCGCGCCAGCGCGGCAACAAAGAGGCGTGGATGTTCAAGCAGCCATAACGCGGCATGTCCAACACCGCTTTGGGCAAAATCAGCCCGTATGCGGCAACCACCATGACCTCGGCGTTCAGCTCAGCTAATTGCGCTTGTATCTCAGGCGTTTTTAAGCTGCTCGGTTGCAATACTGGTATGCCGTGCTGCAAGGCTAACTGCTTAACCGGGCTGGCGGTCAACTGCATACCGCGCCCCGCTGGGCGATCGGGCTGTGTCAACACCGCAACCACTTGGTGTTCAGACAAAATCGCCGCCAAAGCATCGGCGGCGAATTGTGGCGTTCCTGCAAAAATTATTTTCACGCGGGCTTTCTAAATTTAAGGTCGTACGCCATTCAGAGCGTTTCGCGTTGCTGTTTTTTTAACTTGGCGCGGATACGCGTTTGCTTGAGTTGCGACAAATGTTCGACAAACACGCGACCTTGCAAATGATCCATTTCATGCTGCAAACACACCGCTAAAAACCCCTCCGCCGCAATCGTGAAAGGCTCACCACGCTCATTGAAGGCTTGCACAGTGACTTTCTCAAAGCGCGTCACCGTTTCATAAATGCCAGGCACAGACAAGCAGCCTTCTTCACATTGCTCTGCGCCGCTGCTGGCGATAATTTTCGGGTTAATAAACACGCGCAATTCGTCGTGTAACTCGGAAATATCGGCGATGAAAATCTGCTCATGTACATCCACTTGCGTGGCAGCCAAGCCTACGCCTGGCGCGGCATACATGGTTTCTGCCATATTTTTTATCAAAGTACGCGTCGCATCCGTTACCTGTGCGACAGGGCGCGCCACTTTGTGTAAGCGCGCATCGGGGTATTGCAAAATTTTTAATAAGGCCATACAAATTCCAGAATTGCTTGCTAATTTAGGTAACTACATGCAGAATTTAATGCAACACAGTAACTGTGTGTTTTCTTTTTGATTTCTGCTGGGGTGTCTTATGCGTAAGATTATATCGCTGATTTGTTTAGTTTTGCCCATTTTGGCTCACGCTGATGTGGTGCAAATTCGTTCCGACGCGCCTGATCGTCATATCGTGGTGAAAGGCGATACCTTGTGGGGCATTTCGGGCTTGTTCTATAAAGACCCATTGAAGTGGCCGAACATCTGGAATATCAACAAAGTCAGCATCAAAGATCCGCATTGGATTTATCCCGGCGATGTCGTGATGCTAGATCGTGCCTCAGGCAGCTTAAGCATTGCGGGCGACGCTAATTCTGGCGACACAGCTAACTCTGGTTCGGACAAATACTCGCCGCGCGCACGTTCTAGTGCGTCACAACACGATGCGATTACCAGCATCTCATTCAAAGACATCGACCCATTTTTATCGCAACCTTTGGTGTTAAGCGATGATTCATGGGAAAACACGCCAAAAATTATCGCATTACAAGAAGGGCGCGTAATTTTGGGGCGCGATGAAAAAGCCTATGCGGCGGGTCTGACCGAGGCGCAAGGTGACAAATGGCAGTTGGTGCGTCCAGGCAAAATGTTCAAAGACCCTGAAACAGGTGAAGAACTGGGGCGTGAAGCGATTTACTTAGGTCAGGCTGATGCGATTCATTTTGGCGAAGTAAGCACGTTGATGGCGCGCAAAGTGAAGCAAGAAATCAACAAGGGCGACCGTTTGTATGTGCAGGAAGCCAAAGAGCCGATGAACTATGTGCCGCGCGCGCCTAGCACCGACATCAAGGCGACGGTGATTTCGATTTACAGTGGTGTTACCTTGGCAGGTCAAAATGCCATCATCACCTTGAACAAGGGTGCGCGTGACGGCATCGAAAAAGGTCATGTGTTAGCACTGCTAACGAAGGGTAAAGAAGTGAAGCACGATGGCGAAAATTACACGTTGCCAGATGAAGAAACAGGCAAAGCGTTTGTATTCCGCGTGTTCGACAAAGTGTCCTACGCACTGATTATGGAAACCAAAGTGCCCGTGCAAGTTTCTGATCGCGCACAAACGCCTTAACATGAGCGACGAAGTCTCGCTGAAAGCTTGGCTCGCACTAGGCTTGATTCGAGGCTTAGGCGGTGAAGGGATACGCCGCTTGCTCGCAGCATTTGGCTCACCAGAGGCGGTTTTTACCGCCTCTTCTCATTCCCTAAAAGCAATTGTTAAAGCTGAGGTTGTGCAGCAAATTGTCGCAGGCGTGGCGGACGAATTACTCGCGCCGAGCGTGGACTGGCTAAGTGATAGCAACAATCATATTGTGACGCTAGCAGACAGCGACTATCCGCAAGCCTTGTTGAATATCAGCGATCCACCTTTCTTGTTGTATGCCAAGGGCAATTTGGCGTTGCTGAATCAAGCCGCCATCGCAGTAGTCGGTAGCCGCTACGCCACACCACAAGGCGCGAACAACGCCGAGGCGTTTGCCAAATCGCTGAGTGCGGCGGGCTTATGTGTGATTAGCGGTTTAGCCCATGGCATTGACGCTGCGGCGCATCAAGGCGGTTTAGCGGAACGGGGGCGCAGCATCGCCGTGGTCGGCACAGGCTTAGACAAAGTTTATCCCGCTGCCAATCGCGGCTTAGCGCACCAGTTGGCGCAACACGGTTTGCTAATTTCGGAGTTCGCCTTAGCCACGCCGCCACTGGCGGGCAATTTTCCCCGTCGCAATCGCATCATCAGCGGCATGAGCTTGGGCTGCTTGGTGGTCGAGGCCTCGCTGCAAAGTGGTTCGCTGATTACCGCACGCTTGGCGATGGAGCAGGGCAGGGACGTGTTCGCGATTCCCGGTTCGATTCATTCGCCACAAAGCAAAGGTTGCCACGCGCTGATTAAACAAGGCGCGAAGTTGGTCGAATCCGCTCAAGACGTGCTAGAAGAATTATCGGGGCGCATCCCTAGTGTCGCAGCGCGCATGACTGAAAATGATAACCATGACACGCCGCTATTAGCGCATTTAGGCTATGACGCAGTGGACATTGACACCTTGAGCCAGCGCAGCGGCTTGACGGTGGCGGAGCTATCCGCCATGCTATTAACGCTAGAGCTAGACGGCATTGTCTGTACGCTGCCTGGCGGTCTTTACCAACGTATTCAATAATTCAAGTCGTTTACATGTTTGAAATCCTGATGTATTTATTTGAAAGTTACTTCGACGCGGGGGCGTATCCCGCGCTCGATAAATTGTCGCGCAAACTTGTCGCCGCAGGCTTTGAAGACGATGAAATTTCCGAAGCGATGACGTGGATTGCTGCCATGCAAGACGGCAATGCTGCCAGCTACGCCAGCGAATTTAGTTATGCTGGGCTGCGTCATTTTGGCGCGCCAGAATTGCACGCCATCTCTGCCGAAGCGCGGCAGTTTTTAATCAGCACGCATCAACACGGTTTAATTTCCAAAGTCGAACTGGAAATGGTCATCGACCGCGCCGTCGCCTTACAACAACGTCAACTTAGCGTTGATAAACTCAAACTGGTCACTTTAATGGTGCTGTGGAATCGCCAACGCGAGCTTGATCCGCTGCTTATTGAAGAACTTTTAACCCCGCTCGTTACCGCACAAATACACTAATGGCCTCTAATCTCCTGATCGTCGAATCTCCCGCCAAAGCCAAAACGCTGAAAAAGTATTTAGGCAAAGATTTTGAAGTGCTCGCCTCGTATGGTCACGTTCGCGACCTCGTGCCAAAAAATGGCGCGGTCGATACCGAAAACGGCTACGCCATGAATTACGAGGTGATTGCCCGCAACTCCAAGCATGTCGATGCCATCGCTAAAGCCGCCGCCGAGGCCGACACCATCTATCTCGCACCCGATCCCGACCGCGAAGGAGAGGCGATTGCTTGGCATATTTCCGAGCTGCTCAAAACCAAGCGCGCGCTCAAAGGCAAAAAAATGCAGCGCGTGGTGTTTTATGAAATCACCGAATCCGCCGTCAAAGAGGCGGTTGCCAATCCACGCGAAATCGCCATGCCGCTGGTCAACGCGCAGCAAGCGCGCCGCGCCCTCGATTACTTGGTCGGCTTTAATTTGTCGCCGTTGTTGTGGCGCAAAATTCGTCCCGGCTTATCGGCGGGGCGGGTGCAAAGCCCAGCACTACGCATGATTGTTGAGCGCGAACTCGAAATCGAAGCGTTCAAATCGCAAGAGTACTGGTCGGTGCATCTCGACAGCCAAAAACTCGGCATCGAATTCAGCGCAAAATTGTTCCAATATCAAGGCAAAAAACTCGAACAACTTACCATTACCAATCAAGCCGAGTTTGATGCGATACATGCCAAACTAAACGACGCGAAGCTGCCGCCCAAAGTGGTGCGCATCGAGAAGCGCGCCAAACAACGTCATGCCGCTGCGCCGTTCACCACCTCCACTTTGCAGCAAGAAGCAGTGCGTAAATTGGGTATGACATCGGATCGCACCATGCGCACCGCGCAAAATCTTTACGAGGGCGCGGACATCGGCGGTCAAACCATCGGCTTGATTTCCTATATGCGTACCGATTCGGTGTCGTTGGCAAAAGAAGCCGTGGCGGAAATTCGCGGCTACATCAGCGACAATTATTCCTCTGAGTATTTGCCCAGCACGCAACCCGTGTTCAAAAGCAAAACTAAAAACGCCCAAGAGTCGCACGAAGCGATACGCCCGACCTCAATTTTGCGTACGCCTGAAAGTGTGCGCAGCTCCTTGAGCGTCGATCAGTTCCGCCTGTACGAAATGATTTGGAAGCGTACGCTCGCCAGCCAAATGACCGCCGCGCGTTACGACACAGTAAGCACTGACATCCGTTTAGGCGGCGACGACACCTTGTTCCGCGCATCGGGTCAAACGCTAGTGTTTCCAGGCTTTATTGGCGTGTACATGGAGGACGTGGACGATGCCGAAGAGGAAGACGCGGCGAAGTTACCGCCCTTGGTGGAAGGCGATATTTTGCCGATTAACAAACTCTACGGCGAACAACATTTCACCCAGCCGCCGCCGCGTTTTTCCGAAGCGAGTTTGGTCAAATCGCTGGAAGAATATGGCATCGGTCGCCCGTCCACTTACGCCACCATTATCTCGACGCTGCAAGCGCGCGAGTACGCTATTCTCGACAAAAAACGCTTTATGCCCACCGACGTGGGACGTGTAGTTACCAAGTTTTTAACCGAGCATTTCACCCGCTATGTGGATTTCGATTTCACCGCAAACTTAGAAAACGAGCTGGATGAAGTGTCCGAAGGTAAGCGTGACTGGATACCCGTTTTGGATGCGTTTTGGCAAGGTTTTTCGGGGCTCATTAAGGAAAAAACTAACATCGAGCGTCCCGTCGAATTGCTCGATGAAGCCTGCCCAGAATGCGGCAAACCGTTGGCGAAAAAGCTCAGTCGTTACGGCAGTTTTATTAGCTGCACCAACTATCCCGAATGCAAATATAAACGCAGCTTGAGCGGTGAAACAGCCGACGATGCCAGCGCGCGCGTGGAGCTGGGCGAATATCCCGACACCAAACAAGCCGTGTTGTTGTTGCGCGGCCCTTATGGTCATTATGTGCAGTTGGGCGAAGTGGTTGAGGGCGAAAAAATCAAACCAAAACGCGTGTCTTGGCCTAAAGATATGCCGATAGACCAAGCCGATTTAGCCAACGCGCTGAAACTATTATCGCTACCGCGCGACCTCGGTTTGCATCTAGAGACAGGCAAAAAAGTCATCGTCAATATCGGTCGTTTTGGCCCGTATATCGGTCACGACGGCAAGTTCAAATCCATCCCACGCACCGACAACATTTTTGAGGTGGACTTAACCCGCGCCAGTGAATTACTCGCCCAAGCCCGCGACAACAACACCGTACTGCGCACCTTGGGCGACCACCCCGAAGACAAAGCCAGCGTGGAAATTTGCAGCGGTCGTTATGGCCCTTATGCCCGCCACGGCAAAATCAACGCCACCTTGCCCAAAGATATTTCGCCCGACGACATCACCCTAGCAGAAGCCCTAGAACTCATCGCCGCCAAAGCAGCGAAAGGCGATACGGGTAAAAAACCAACACGGAAAGCGGCGGCAAAACCGAAGGCTGCAACGAAAGCTAAAGCCGCCGCAAAGCCCAAGGCAGCGGCTAAAACCAAAGCTGTGGCAAAGCCAAAAGCAATCGTGGAAAAAGTAGTGAAGGCGAAGGCGGTGGTGAAAAAGGTTCCAGCGAAGAAGGCAGTGAGTAAAGCTAAAACAGCAGCAAAATAAGCTGATTAGAAAATAGGTTTATTAAGATTAAATCGAGTCTGACCCTACCTTCCTTAAGACCATTTAGTTCGGTTATTTTTTAGGTTGGAGCAACTATAAATGAGAGCGCATCACGTAACGAGTGTCTGGAGCAGAGGAGCGTACCTATCGTCGCCTAACGTTACGTTAGAGGGAACACCGTCCGCTACGCTCCCGGCTGCGCCCCACTGGTCGACTTGCATGTCAGGCTCGAACATGCTTTCTACGCTGTTCAAAAATTCTCTGCTCGCCTGCCATAAACGCAAGTCGCCTGCGGGGGTGTCCCTCAACTTTAATCGTTAGAGGTTTGAATTCTCACATGCCTGCAATAGCTTTTTTTCTTATGCTCTGTTCAATATCTTTTGCCTGTAGTGCCGAAGGTATCGATTGCACTCCGCAATTTATCGACGCTGGACAATACTCTCGAAATACTCCTTACGTTTACGTTGATCAGGCGATGGAATCCTTGCCTAACTTGCATCCTGGCTTTGTCCTTCTGGTTTTACGACGCTTGGGAAGAGTGGGCGACATAGACTACTCACTTCTTGCATACAAAGATTCACCATCCACTAATATGGTTACTATTGAGGGGCTAGCTGGAAGCTACGAACAAAATAGGACTTGGATGTTTAGTTTGTTGGTTGATTCCAACAAAATGACAGAAGCCATGATATGCATCCTTGAGCACGTTTCTGCGCTACCTCTAACCCTACGCTAAAGCGGGACTGCGCAAAAGCGCGCAGCCCCTTAGCTGCACGTTAGGCTACTTTCTTGCCACGGCACACATCAGTTCATTTGTTGAAAAACTTCTGGGAGACACACGCATGCAATTAGTACGAATGAACAAGAAAACTTACTCCGAGTTTTGGGGAAAAGAGTCGAAACATCTAGCCGATCAAGGAATTTACGCGGCATTATCGAAGGAAATTCCAGACGAAAATGTACTAGAAATTGGTTGCGGCTCAGGATTGTCGACTAGCTATTTGGCATCAACGAGAAGTGTTCTAGCGATTGATAATAATGAACATCTCGTTAGCTTGGCGAACGCCTCTTTGGTGGCAAAAGGAGTTGCTGCCAGAATAATCCACGCCGACCTGTTTGCTTTATCCGAAAAAGAAAAGAACGAAATACAAGCATTTTCCCCGAAGGGAATTGTTTGCTGGTTTATTGGTTCGCATCTTGATGACGTTGATAGGCGCACTTCCCTATCACTTGCAATAACTGAACGCCCAAAGAAATACAGAGAGAACATCGAGGATTTGTTGCTAACTGAAATGTTATGCCAACCAACCGTAGAGTGGATTCACCTTGCTAATAGAGTTGGAGTGATAGAGTCGGTTAGCGAACATGACATTATTGAGGCAACCAAGGACGACTACAACACCCATTTGTTCTCCTCTAATGGCTTTGAGATAACCAGGGTGAAAGTTATAGATTGGGAGCGCAATGGGAGCAATTTTATGTACGTCAACGCGCACAATCCAAACCTAATGCCCGGCAGCGCTGCCCCTCGGGTTGTCTCAATACTTGCAAAACGCATTCGTTCGGCCTAACCAATCATTCCACCGGACCTGCGCAAAAAGCCGCGCAGGCCGGTGAATTCGATAAATGGGGTCACGATAAATGGGGTCAGACTCGAATTCTTTTTTAAGTTAAGCAAGTGTAGGGTGGGTAAGCCTCATCTGCCCTCGCGGACAACAAAAACGCTGGGCTGAAGCCCACCCTACCCAAGCATCCAAATAAACAATCTATGCGCCAAGTCGGTACTCGTCAGGAAGTGATTTTACAAGCCCATGCTTCGGGAGCGTTGCTGCGTGAGGCGTGCGCGTTTAATGAAACGCTGCAAGCGGCTTTTCTTTACGGGAAAATGTTGGTGGTGCAAAAAGGCGTTTATCACTTCAAGACGCACCAAGAAGCAAACGATCATCAAGCGCAGATTTTGACTGATACGATGGTGGCGATTCATAACATGAAGGGCTTACCAACGTGACTGAAAAAATTGCCCGCCCCGCGACCTTAGACGACCTAAAAAATCTGGTGCAATCATTTAGTGAGGCGGGAATAGATTATTTACTCATTGGTGGTTATGCCTTGTTTGCGCATGGCTATCAGCGCGCCACAACCGATATTGATTTTATTTTTCCGCCAAGCAAAGCAGTTGGCATCTTGGTTCGCGCCGCACTAATGTCGCTCCCCGATGGCGTTGCTGCGGATATTGACCCGTCATGGTTTGAAGAGGGTGATGCGATACGTGTGGCGGATGAGTTTATTGTTTACCTGAAGTTTAATGCCTGTGGCGAAACCTACGAAACACTCTCATCCTTTGCCGAATTAACTGACATTGATGGGGTAAAGGTTAAAACTGTGAGCTTAGAAGGACTGTTGCGAACCAAGCAAACCGTACGAGAAAAAGACCAATTAGATCGCGCGGTGCTGGAACGTGCGATTGCCTCAATCAACGCTGTGAAAAAATAGCAAGCTGCGTAGGTCAAATTAGTAGTTACATCTCGTTATCCGACTTGTTTTTATTCGCTTGTTGGTCAGATGACGCTACGCTTAACCTCTGTTTCGGGGTGATGCCGCCGAGTGCCATATTGAATCCGTCGTGATTGTAATTCCGCCGCCAGTCCGTCGCAAAAATTTTTACTTTCTCTTTGGTTCTCGTTGCTTTACATCTATGCTAGCTTTGTTGCCAAGGCAATCTTGCGGCGCGCCAGCCGCTGGTTTTGTTGCGCTGTTTGTGGGCATCGACATCGCCTTCAAACCCTTCTAAGACGTTATAGCAGGTGGTGTAGCCCGCTTGGCTGGCAGCCGTGGCGGCGGCATGTGAACGTCCGCCGCTGCGACAAATAAACAGCACCAAGGCTTCTGTTTCGACTTGCTGTTGCAAGTGGGTTAAGAAGTGCTCATTGGCTTTCATGCTCGGATAAGTCAGCCATTCAATCTCAACTGCGCCTGCAATGCGCCCCACCCAATCAAGTTCGGCACGAGTGCGCACATCGACCAATTTTGTGCCTGGTGCGGCTTGCAAAAGGTAGGCGGCTTCAGCGGGCGTGAGTGCGCCTTGGTAGGGTAGATTGGCTTGTTTGGCGCGCGCTTGGGCGGTGGCTAAGGTGGCAGAAATAGTGGTCATGGTGAGCCTCTCTTTAGGTTTCTTTAATCGGTCATGCGCAGATGATATGCTGCGCGGCTGTTTTGCATACTAGCCCATTTTTTATGAAAAATCATAGTCACGCCCATCATCACGGACACGCGCATCACGAGGTGTTTGAGCCCGCCCATCCTGAGCGTTACGCCGCTGCGCAAAAATCCACTTGGGTCAGTATTAGCATCAATTTAGTGCTGACTTTTTTACAGATTTTGGGGGGCTTTGTTGCGCATTCGCAAGCCTTGATGGCGGACGGCTTACATTCACTCGCAGATTTGTTATCGGATTTTTTGGTGTTGTTCGCCAATCGCCACGGCAATCGCCACGCCGATGCCAATCATCCGTACGGACATGCGCGTATCGAAACGGCGGCGACGTTAATTTTAGGCGTGTTGCTAGCAGGCTTAGGGGCAGGCTTGTTAGTCGCTGCCGCGTTACGTTTGCAACATCCACAAGCAGTGTTGGCGGTCAGCCCGATAGGTTTAGGCATCGCCATCATCGCGCTGTGCGCCAAAGAGGGCATGTTCCGTTACATGCTGGCGGTGGCGAAACGGGTGCGCTCGCAAATGCTGGTAGCGAATGCTTGGCACGCACGCTCCGATGCCGCTTCGTCGCTGGTGGTGGTGGTCGGGATTACAGGCAATTTGTTGGGCTACACTTTTCTGGATTTAGTCGCGGCAGCCGTGGTGGGCGTGATGATTGCGCACATGGGCGCGAAGCTGGCTTACGAAGCGTTGCAAGAATTGGTCGATACCGGGCTGAACGAAGAAGAGGTCGCGGCAATTCGCGCCACCTTGCTCGCCACCCCTGGCGTGCGCAGTTTGCATGATTTACGCACGCGCAAAATGGCGGACAACGCGCTGGTCGATGCGCACATTATTGTTGATCCCAAGGTCAGCGTGTCGGAGGGGCATTACATCGCCGAAGCCGCGCGCAACGCGGTGTTAGATGCGCATCATGTGTTGGATGTGATGGTGCATATCGATCCCGAAGATGACATGCAAGCCAAGCCCAACGTACATTTGCCCAATCGCGAAGCCTTGCAGCAACAGCTCGCCGAGGCGTTAGCCATGCCTGAACTATTGCAGCAACGACTGGTGTTTCATTATTTGGACGGGCGTATAGATGCCGAAATTTATTTAGCCGCTAATTTCGCTGATGCGCCCGCCTTGCAACGGTTATGCGACCAGATTACCGCATCTCATCGCGTGTTTCGCCATATCGTGGTGGCACAGTGCTGCGCCCAAAAATAGTGCGGAAAAATTCTGCGCGCCTTGTTTTAGTGCAATTTTTTGCTACGCGGACAGGCGGGCTTATGGCAAAATGCGCGATTGCTAGCATGGCGGAACTGGCATAGAAGCTGCTGATGTACCGCCCAGTTTTACCCATTTGTATTGATGACGATTTTTTTCTTAGGAGAGTGTGATGGCGATGACAGCTAAAGATGTATTGCAAATGATTAAAGATCGCGACGTTAAGTTTGTCGATTTTCGTTTTACCGATACACGCGGTAAAGAACACCATGTAGGCGTTCCAGCTAAGTATGTATTCATGGACAAATTTGAAGACGGTCACGCGTTTGACGGTTCTTCTATCGCTGGTTGGAAAGGCATTCAAGCCTCTGACATGTTGTTGATGCCTCAGCCAGACACGGCTTATATCGACCCATTTATGGACGAAATCACCATGGTTATCAGCTGCGACGTGGTTGATCCTACCGATGGTAAAGGTTACGACCGCGACCCACGTTCGATTGCTAAACGCGCTGAAGCGTATTTAGGTTCGACCGGCATTGGTGACACCGCTTATTTCGGCCCAGAACCAGAATTCTTCATCTTTGATTCTGTGCAATGGAACATCGACATGTCGGGCTGTTCTAGCAAAATCAATTCTGAAGAGGCGGCTTGGTCAACAGGCGACAAATTTGATGGCGGCAACACGGGTCATCGCCCAACAGTCAAAGGCGGTTATTTCCCAGTTCCTCCGGTCGATAGCTTGAACGACATCCGCGCTGCAATGTGTATGGCGTTGGAAGAAATTGGCATTGAAGTGGAAGTGCATCACCACGAAGTGGCGAATGCCGGTCAATGCGAAATTGGTACGAAGTTCAACACCTTAGTACGTCGCGCTGATCAAACCCAAGCCCTGAAATATGTCGTGTTTAACATCGCGCATCAATACGGCAAAACAGCGACTTTCATGCCTAAACCTATCGTTGGCGACAACGGTTCAGGTATGCACGTGCATCAATCTATCTGGAAAGATGGCAAAAACATGTTCGCGGGTAATGGCTATGCAGGCTTGTCAGAAATGGCTCTGTACTACATCGGCGGTATCATCAAACACGCTAAGGCTTTGAACGCGATTACCAATCCTGGTACGAACTCGTACAAACGTCTGGTGCCGCATTACGAAGCACCTACAAAATTGGCTTACTCAGCTAAAAATCGTTCAGCTTCGATTCGTATTCCTCACGTTGCTAGCGACAAAGCACGTCGTATCGAAACACGCTTCCCTGATCCATCGTCTAACCCATACTTGTGCTTTGCGGCATTGATGATGGCGGGCTTGGATGGTATTCAAAACAAGATTCACCCTGGCGATCCAGCGGATAAAAACTTGTACGACTTGCCTCCAGAAGAAGACGCAAAAATCCCTACCGTTTGTTCTTCACTCGATGAAGCATTGAACGCGTTGGACAAAGATCGTGAATTCTTGACCCGTGGCGGTGTGTTCTCGAACGACTTTATCGACGCGTACATCACGTTGAAAATGGAAGAAGTGACACGCTTGCGCATGACGACTCACCCTGTTGAGTTCGACATGTACTACAGCTTGTAATTAGCAGCACAGCGGAGAACATCCCGCTTCAATAAAAGGGCGTGCAACTTCAGTTGCACGCCCTTTTGTTTGCCAAATAGCAAAGCCCCGTGCAGCTAGCCTACACGGGGCTTTAAGTTGTAAACGTGGCAATAAATCGCCCCCCTCTAAAGGGCGGCTCATAACCCGTTTATTGCGCTGCACACGGTGGCAGCATGATTTATCGCGCGATGACTGTGCCTAAACAAACACCGAGCTATCTCAAACTTTCCACACCTTCGCATACGCTTGCAGTAGTTTTTGATGCATTTGGCTGCCGTGCATATTTGCGCCCAACATTCCTAAACCAAAAAAGCGTTGCTCGCGCTCAACTAAGGCGTGCGCTTGAGCGAGCGTTTCAGCCCCGTAGAGCAGCTTTAGACCCGCATCGTAGGCTGATACCTTGCCCAGCTCGATTAAATCAGCTATGCAGCGATATACGCGGGCGCGTTGTGCACTGAGCTGCCCGAATTGCGCAATCCACACACAGCCTTCCAAGATGGTTTGGTCGTCTTGGACAGCCAACCCTAACAAAGTTTTGAGTTCGCCCACGCGTAACGCAACCCACGGTGTACCCGCATCCGCCGCCAAACCAATCAAAGTGGTGATTTGTAATTCGTCGGGCAAGTCGAGCTCGATAATCAATTCCAGCAAGTCACCGCACTCGTCCTCGGACAATTCGGGTAGGCGCAGCAGGGCAGGGCGGACTTGATTGCCGACGCTGTTGTTTTCCCATTGCAGCTCTTCTATCGGATAAATTTCCGACATCCCTGGCACAAAAATTCGGCACGCGTAAACGCCTAAATGGGTGAAGTCGGCGACATAAATGTCGTGTCCGCTGGCGTGAATTGCATCACAACACCATTGGTAATCGGCGGCGGTGGTGTCAGCAAAATTCCAAGCCACAAACTCATAGTCGGGCGTATTACGCAAAAAATCCCAGCTAATCACGCCGCTTGAATCAACAAAGTGCATGACTAAATTTTGCGCATCGGCGATTTCCTCTTTATCAAAGCCAGGGGCAGAAAAGCCCGTCAAATCCCCCATTGCGCGACCTTGCAATAACTCAGTGAGCGCACGCTCCAACGCGACTTCAAAGCGCGGATGAGCACCAAAACTGGCGAAACAACCTTGATCTTCGGGATGCAGCAGGGTGACGTTCATCACAGGGTATTTACCACCTAAGGACGCGTCTTTGACCAAAATACCAAAGCCCGCGTCGCGCAACCCCTTAATTCCTGCCGCAATTCTGGGGTAGCGCGCGATAACGGCTTCAGGCACGTCAGGCAAGCAAATCCCATCGCGAATAATGCGAAATTTGATGTCGCGCTCAAAGATTTCCGCCAAAGCCTGGGTGCGCGCCTCCATCAAAGTGTTACCCGCTGACATGCCGTTGCTCACATATAAATTGCCAATCACATTGACGGGAAACAACACGGTTTTAGCGTCGCGCAAACGTTGATAAGGAATGGCGCAAATACCTCGCTCAGCATTGCCAGAGTTCAAATCAACTAACTGACTGGCGGCTACCGCCTGGTCTGGGTTGTAAAACTTTTGCAGTTCTGGCGTGAGTAATTCTTTAGGCCACGCATCGCCTTTAACGGCGAACCATTGTTCATTTGGGTAATGCACAAACTTAGCTTGGGCGTGTTGCTCGCCTAAATAAAAATGCGTCCAGAAATAATTGGTACTGAGTCGCTCAAAAAACTCGCCTAAAGCACTGGCGCGCGCGGCTTTTTCAGACGCACCTTTGCCATTACTAAACAAACGTGGGCAGTCACTATCGCTGATATGCACCGACCAAATGCCCTCGATTTCATTGAGCCAAGAGCGTTCTTCAATATGAAAATCTAAAGCCAGCAGCTTGGCTTGCAGGGTAGAGATAGAGGATTCCAGCGAGGCATCTTTGCTGGGGATAAAGGTTTCGCTCATAGGATTTACTTATATAGTTGGTTTACAAATAATAAAGGCCACGAAAAATCGCGGCCTTTTACATGGTTTTTATGGCTTGCTATACGTCTAAGTTTTTAACGCCTAGTGCATTTTTCTCGATGAAGGCACGACGCGGTTCGACTACGTCGCCCATCAGCGTAGTGAAAATTTCATCCGCCGAAATCGCGTCTTCAATACGCACTTTGAGTAATACACGATTCGTTACATCCATCGTCGTTTCCCAAAGCTGTTCAGGGTTCATCTCACCCAGCCCTTTGTAACGCTGCACACTCACGCCGCGTTTAGCTTCGTCGAGCAGCCATTCGATGGCTTGCTTAAAGCTACTCACGGCGCGCTTTTGTTCGCCGCGCGCAATGTAAGCACCCGCTTTTATCAGATCATTCAAAATGTCGGCGGCCTGACGAATTTGTACATAATCGCTGCCTTTAAGGAAGGCTTTATCCATGTAACTAATTGAATAATTACCATGATAAAGTTTTTCCAAGCGCATTTTATGTTCGCCTGCTTCATCCGTTTCAATCACCACTTTGATATTGCCGCCACAAGCGCGCTCTAATTGAGCGGCGCTTTGTTGCGCTTGCACCAAATCATCCAAAGACAGGCGCGGCAATATCAACAAAGCATGACTGGCTTCAGGCGCGGTGTAACGCGACAAACGATCAATCACGGCTTCGGCTAAAAAGTATTGTTTGGCAATCTCTTCCAGCGCGCTGGCTTGAATAGGCTGCGAATCTGCAGCAGGGTAGAGCGAGGCGTTATTCAATGCCGATTTCAGCATATAAATTTTCATCTCTTGGTCATCTTTAAGATAACGCTCGTCCTTGCCCTGTTTGATTTTGTAAAGCGGCGGTTGCGCGATGTAAATATGACCGCGTTCAACCAGTTCGGGCATTTGACGATAGAAAAACGTCAGCAACAAAGTACGGATATGCGCACCATCCACGTCCGCATCGGTCATGATAATAATGCGGTGATAGCGCAATTTATCCGCGTTATATTCTTCCTTGCCGATACCTGTACCTAACACGGTAATCAACGTTGCCACCTCTTGCGAGGCAATCAATTTTTCAAAACGTGCTTTTTCCACGTTCAAAATTTTACCTTTAAGCGGCAAAATCGCTTGGAATTTACGGTCGCGTCCCTGTTTCGCCGAACCACCCGCTGAATCTCCCTCGACCAGATAAAGCTCAGAAAGCGCGGGATCTTTTTCTTGGCAATCGGCTAATTTACCTGGCAAACCCATACCGTCTAAAATACCTTTACGACGGGTTAAGTCGCGCGCTTTACGCGCCGCTTCACGCGCACGCGCCGCTTCAATAATTTTCCCAACAATAATTTTTGCGTCATTGGGTTTTTCCAACAAAAATGCGCCCATGTGTTCTGCAATTAACTCAGCAATGACAGGACCCACTTCAGACGAAACCAATTTATCTTTAGTCTGCGATGAAAATTTAGGATCAGGTAATTTGACTGACAATACCGCCGTCAAACCTTCACGCATATCGTCGCCTGTCGTTTCAACTTTAGCTTTTTTCGCCGACTGTTCGGCTTCAATATAACCATTCAAAGTGCGTGTCATGGCGTTGCGCAGCGCAGTTAAATGCGTGCCACCATCACGCTGAGGGATATTATTGGTAAAGCACTGTACCGTTTCTTGATAAGAATCATTCCACTGCATCGCAATTTCAGCCGTAATACCATCTTTTTCGCCGATCGCATAAAAAACGGTTGGATGCAATGGCGATTTATTACGATTCATGTATTCCACAAAACCTTTAATGCCACCGCTAAAAGCAAAGTTTTCTTCCTTACCATTACGTTGATCAATCAGCGCAATTTTCACTCCGTTATTCAAAAATGATAATTCACGCAAACGCTTTGCCAAAATATCAAAATGAAACTCAACCAAGCCAAAGGTTTCTTTCGCTGCTAAAAAATGCACCAGCGTGCCTTTTTTAGCGGTTTGACCAATGACGCGCAAGGGCGCAACGGGGTCGCCGTGATTAAACTCCATGTAATGTTCTTGCCCGTCGCGGTAAATAGTCAGCTTCAACCATTCCGACAAAGCATTGACCACCGACACCCCTACACCATGCAAACCACCTGAAACCTTATAAGAATTACTATCAAATTTCCCACCCGCATGAAGGATAGTCATAATCACTTCAGCCGCTGAACGATTTTCTTCTTTATGAATGTCAGTTGGAATGCCACGACCGTTATCCGACACACTGATGGAGTTATCCGCGTGAATAGTGACATTGATTTCATTACAGTGTCCTGCCAAAGCCTCATCCACGGCATTATCAACCGCCTCAAAAACCATGTGATGCAAGCCTGTACCGTCGTTGGTATCACCAATGTACATACCTGGACGTTTACGCACAGCCTCTAAACCGCGCAGAACTTTAATACTGTTTGAATCGTAATCACTCATTTTTATTTCCTTGTTTGTTTCACGTGGAACACTAGGGCAACGAACGGCTGATTACTAAATACGCATCGGCATAACCACATATCGATATTCGGGCGTTTTATCACTGGTGATTAAAATTGAACTGTTCGGGTCGCCAAACGAAAAAATTGCTGATTCAGAACTGATATTACTCAAGCCATCCATCAAATAATTGACATTAAAACCAATGTCAATTGCCTCGCCGTGGTAGTCCGTTTCAATTTCTTCTTGCGCTTCTTCTTGCTCGCTATTACTACTGATGATGGTTAATTTTTGCTCGGTCAATACAAAACGTACGCCACGGAATTTTTCATTCGACAAAATTGCGGCGCGTTGCAAAGCTTGCTGCATAGGTACGCGACTTAAAATTAAGTGGTTGGAATACTTCGGAATGACGCGTTCGTAGTCAGGAAATTTACCTTCTATTACTTTAGAGATGAGTGTAATGCCAGAAAAATCAGCTTTGACTTGTTGGCTAGAAAACTCAATTTCAACCGTGTTATCAGAATCTTCTAATAATTTACATAGTTCTGAAATCGCTTTGCGCGGCAAAATAATGTCTTGTTTTTCGTAATTACCAACAATTTCACATTCGTTAAATGCTAAACGATGACCATCTGTAGCAACAGCTTTAATTTTATTGCCTTCGATAATCAGTAGAACACCGTTTAGGTAATAACGCACGTCTTGCATTGCCATTGCATATTGCACTGAGTGCAACAACGCTTTTAACTGCTTTTGCGGCATGCTTATTTTATTTGCGCCATTAAGTTGATTGTTTAACTTAGGAAAGTCTTGCGCTGGTAGCGTTTGCAAACTAAAACGGCTTTTATTGCTTTTAATTTGTGCTTTGCTTTCTTTAAGCTCAATAGAAATCTCACTTTGATCAGGCAAAATGCGCAAAATTTCTTGTAATTTTTTCCCAGCTACCGTGATAGCTTCAGTAACGTCGTTTGCGGTTTCCGTGGCAATAGTGGTAGTAATTTGAATCTCTAAATCAGTTGCAGTGAAGCGGATTTGATTTGTTTCTTTTTCGATTAGGACATTAGATAGTATTGGTAGGGTTTGTTTTTTTTCTACGATACCAATAATAATTTGCAAAGGTTTAAGTATGGTTTGTTTGCTAGTGTTTTTAATAAACATAATATAAATACCTAATAAGACTAATAATGATTAAATTTTCTGTGAGTAACTTATAAAAAAACTAATTTATCAGTAAGATAACTACTTTTTTTACACCAAGGTCGAAACTTTTTTAACTGTTAGTAATTGTGAGTAATTATTAATTAAAAACTAAATTTAACTTTATTAACAATCCAACAACAACCTTTACTCATCAATTAACGCTGTAATGTTTGTAAAATAATTTGAAAGTCAGCATGTAATACACTATCCGCATTCTTCAATGTTTCTATCGTTTTACAAGCATGTATAACCGTTGAATGGTCTCTACCACCAAAAGATAAACCTATTTCTGGCAAACTTAGTGAGGTTAATTGACGTGTTAAAGACATGGCAATTTGTCTTGGTCGTGCAATGTTGCGAGTGCGTTTTTTTGAGAGTAAATCATTCACTTTAATATGGAAATACTCAGCTACTGTTTTTTGAATATTTTCAATCGATACCTGCCTATTTTGTGCAACGATTATATCTTTCAAAGCTTCCTTTGCGGTTTCAATAGATAAATCACGTTTATGGAATCTAGCAAACGCCTCTACGCGCTTAAGCGCGCCTTCCAGTTCACGCACATTGGAGTTGATGTGTTTGGCGATAAAAAAAGCCACGCTCGATTCTAAAACATAACCGTTTAGCTCGGCTTTTTTTAACAAAATTGCTACACGCATTTCTAGCTCTGGCGGCTCAATTGCGACCGTTAATCCCCAACCTAACCGTGAAATTAAACGCGTGTCTAAGCCTGTTATTTCTTTAGGGAAAGTATCGCTGGTTAAAATAACTTGCTTATGACTATCAATTAAAATATTAAACGCGTAAAAAAATTCTTCTTGAGTTTTGTTTTTACCAACAAAAAATTGAATATCATCGATTAATAAAACATCTAGAGAATGATAATACTGCTTAAATTCTTCAAATTTATTGGTTTGATAAGCCTTCACCACGTCACTGACATAACGTTCCGCATGCATATAGCAAATTTTCGCGTCAGGTTTATTAATTTTGATTTGATTAGCGATTGCTTGTGCGAGATGGGTTTTACCTAAACCGACCCCACCATAAATAAACATAGGGTTATAAGATGTGCCAGGCGTGTGTGCAACTTGTTCGGCTGCCGCAAAAGCTAATTGATTAGCTTTACCGATTACAAAATTTTCAAAACTTAAACTGCTATTAAGTTTGCTGTAACTGCGGTAACTAGACTCGGGCTTAGCCTTAGCTAGCACTGCTGGCATCGCAATCGGCGGACTCACGCGGGCAGTCTCAGGCTCCGCATCATTAACTCTAAATGTAATCTCAGGGACAGGGTTGTACAATTCACTGGCAATTTTATGAATTTCGCTTAAGAAGCGGGCTTGGACTTGTTTTAAGATAAAAGAGTTAGGTGCAGACAGAATTAAGCTACCTTGCTCTTGAGATAAGTGCAGGGGTTTAATCCAAGTATTAAATTGTTGTGGTGAAAGTTGATTTTCAAAACAAGCTAAACAAGCTCGCCATAATTTTTGTTCTTGCATAATTGTACTGAAATTTTCGCGCTGCGTGAATGAGTTATCTTAACTATTGTACAGAGATAAGTGAAACTTATCCACAACTACATCGCACTTTCGGACACGATGAAAAACATAATAAATAAATCTAATTAAGCTGGATCAGATTTGTTGTTAATAAAATGCTGTGAAAATGTGTGTAAGTAGCCATTACACTGATTGCTTGTTTAGTTATTAACTCTTGCTAACAATTAAAAAGCTTTAATTTTAGCTTTATAAAAATAAACTATCTTTTTGATTAAAATAAATTTTTTATGTTTACCAACAAAAATGAATAAGTTTATTAG
>JARCRQ010000086.1 GCA_029850585.1 Sideroxydans sp. | reverse complement strand
CTTCCACGATGCGTGCCAAAACTTTTTGATTCGCGCCACCGCGTATCGAATTGGTGGCAACCAATCCCGCGCGCTGACACAGTCCAGCGGCGATTTGCGCGCGGGCTTTTTCAAACCAATAAGTGACTAAATCCGCGCCGCCCGGCACGCGCTCGGCATACACGCGGCGCAACGCTTCGGTGTAGTCGTCGCCCAATTCGCTACGCATTTTTTTATCACCCAAAAACGGCGGATTGCCAACGATGGCATCGACGGCGGGCCATTCGGCTTCACCCCTCACCCGCCGCTGCGCTCCTCCCTCTCCCCACTCGTGGGGAGAGGGTTGGGGTGAGGGGCTTTCAGTCAGCAAGGCATCCCGATTTTCGATATGGTCTAGCGATTGCAGGATGGGATTTTTGCGGATGGGGTAGCCGTTTTTGAGCATCCATTGAATTTCGCCTATCCACACCGTCACCCTTGCAAGCTCGGCGGCGTATGGGTTGAGCTCGATGCCGCAGACATTCAGCGGCGAACATTCAATGGTGATTTGACGTTGTAAACCCAGCCCTTCGGCTTCCAAGTTCGCCTTGTGTTCCAAGTCTTTTAAGGCGCGCAGGGCGAGGTATAAAAAGTTGCCGCTGCCGCAGGCGGGGTCTAACACGCGATACGCTTTGAGGCGTTCGAGGTAGGCAATAAAAGTCGTTTGTGCTTCTGGCAACGCGCTTTTAGAGCCTTTGCCGCCTGCGCTATAACGCGCCATTGCATCGGCAATTTTGCTGCGCGCGACTTGCCATTCCGCCGCCAACGGTTCGACGATAACGGGATTGATAATGCGCCAAATGGATTGTTGGTCGGTGTAGTGCGCGCCCAGTTGTGCGCGTTTTTTTGGGTCTAGCCCGCGCTCGAATAGCGTGCCGAAAATTGACGGTTCAATGCCGCTCCAATCGAGCTTGGCAGCCTCGCATAAAATTTTGATTTCATCGCGGGTGAGCGGCAACACTTCCACGGTTTCAAACAAGCCGCCGTTAAACCAATAAATATCTTCCAACGCAAAATCGCCGCCACGGCGCATCGCGGCAAAGAGTTCTTCTAAGCGAGCGGTGAGTTTTTCGGGCGTGTTACGGCTTTTATCTAGCAGCCGTTCAAACAATTTGCCGGGCAATAAATCGGCATCTTCGGCGAACAAACAAAACAGACATTGATTCAAAAAATGCGCCACGCTTTGCGGCGCGTAACCGTGCTGATTCAACGATTGCGCGAGGTCGGCAAACTTGGCGGCAGCCTGTTCGGTAATCTGCGCGATGGTGCGCTGCGGATGAAATTTATTCGGCTCGCTAAACAGCCAACGCAATTTTTCTAGGTTGGCAGGCTGGGCTAAATCGGCAATCGCGATGGTGTGAATTTCGGAGGGCGCATTGGTGAAATGCGTGTGTATCTGAATAATCTGCGTGTCGCACACCACCAATAACGGCGGGTTATCCAAGGCGAGCGCGTAGGTCATCAACTGCTTGAGCGCGGCATCCAGATTGCGTTCAGGTGCTTTATATTCGATGGCAAAAAAGCCGCGTTTCCACACGTCCGCCCAGCCGTGTTTGCTGCCTGTTTTTGCCACACCACGTTCAAAGCAATAGCTGTCTATGCTGGCAGGCGAAGGCACGTCGGCACCGACCAGCGCGCATAAATCTGCGAAATGCGCCTGATAACTTTGCCGCTCGTTAAGCGTGGAAAATTGCCACTTAGCGATGAATTGCGCTGGGGTCATTCGTAACCCAAAGTACGCAAGGTGCGCGCATCGTCCGCCCAACCGCTGCGAACTTTGACGAACACTTCGAGGAACACTTTGCCGTCAAAAAGTTTTTCCATATCGAGGCGCGCTTGGGTGGCGATTTCTTTAAGTTTTTCGCCTTTGCTACCGATGAGCATGGCTTTATGTACTTCTTTGTCGACCAAAATCGCAGCACTGATGCGGCGCAACTTTCCCACCAGCATAAATTGCTCGATGACCACGCTGACCGAGTAGGGCAACTCGTCACCCGTGAAGCGGAATACTTTTTCGCGCAACATTTCGGCGGCTAAAAATTTCTCGCTGCGATCGGTAATGTCATCTTCCTCAAAGATCAATTCGCCTTCAGGCAAAAAACGGCGCAAGGAGTCTTTTAACTCATCCAGACGCGTGCCTTTTTTGGCACTGACGGGGACGATTTCGGCGAATTTGAAGTCTTGCGCAACGCGTTCGGCGAAGGCAAATAATTGTCCTTTGTCGGCGACTTCATCAATTTTATTGATGATAAGCAAGACAGGACAATTACTCGGCAATAGCTTTAACACTTCTTGATCGCGCTCGTCGTAACGCATCGCTTCAAGTACATACATGACCACTTGCACGTCGCGCAAACTGCTGGTGACGACGCGATTCATGCCGCGATTTAAGGCGTTCAAATGCTTGGTTTGAAAGCCTGGCGTATCGACAAATACGAACTGCGATTGTTCATCGGTAAAGATGCCGTGTATGCGATGGCGCGTGGTCTGCGCTTTGCGTGAGGTGATGCTGATTTTTTGCCCGATGAGGTGATTGAGCAAGGTTGATTTACCCACATTCGGGCGGCCAACGATGGCGACATAGCCGCTACGGAATGATGCAGTTGGCGAGGTGATTTCGGTCATTTTTTTCCTAACGATTGATAGGCCGCGAGGGCTGCTTGTTGCTCGGCGTGGCGGCGGCTAGCACCACGTCCGCGTGTGATAATTTTTAAGGCAGGAATCGCACATTCCACTTGAAAAACTTGCTCGTGCGCGAGTCCTTCGGTGGCAAGCACGGTGTAAGTTGGCAGCGCGATATATTTACTTTGCAAAAATTCTTGCAGCAAAGTTTTGGCATCTTTGCCTAAGGTTTTGAGGTCGATGTTGGCTAAATACGGCACATATAATTTCAGCACAATTTGCTCGGCAGCGGCAAAACCTGCATCCATAAACACCGCGCCAAATATAGCTTCCAGCGCGTCGGCTAAAATGGACGGGCGGCGAAATCCCGCACTTTTTAATTCGCCCTCGCCCAATTTTAAGCAGCGTCCTAAATCGAGTTGCTGCGCCAAAATCACCAGCGTTTCTTCTTTAACTAAATTAGAACGTAAGCGCGACAATTCGCCTTCTGCAAGGTTGGGATACGCTGCAATTAAATAGCTGGCAATCACGCAACCCAACACGCTATCGCCTAAAAATTCTAGCTTTTCGTAGTGCTCGGCGGCGTAGCTGCGATGCGTTAGGGCGCGTTGCAATAAGTTGGGCTGACGAAACTGGTAGCCCAAGGCAGCGCATAAAGAGGAATGCACAGGCGAGTTTTTTGCGACCGACGGCAAGGGAATTACTTGCCCGAACTGCTAGGATTAAATTCCAACAGCAAGGTCATATTGCCCATCAATTTAATTCTGACTTCGTTGCTGGTGCTCAACACAGGACGACCGTCTTGACCTTTTTCAATCACTAAATCGGCACCTTTAACCGTCGTGACCCAGTTCACCGAAGCGCGCTTATCAAAAGAGCTACGCAGCTCAGCAATGCTGGCGGTTTGCATATCAGGGTCATGCGAAATCGCTTCCAACATATTCTGCACTTTGCCGTTTTCCATGTAGGCGGGAATCAGCTTGAAACCAAACATCGCACCAAAAACTAACAGCACTAAGATGATTAAAAAATTACCAAAACTAAATCCCGTTTGCTTAGACTTATTCATGTTGACTCCTTTAGTTAATCGACAAACCGACGCGCTTCAAATCAGAAAAATTCATCCAAATAAAAAATGCTTTCCCGACAATTTGGTAGTCAGGCACAAAGCCCCAATAACGACTATCACGACTATTATCACGGTTATCGCCCATCATAAAATAACTGCCAGTAGGCACCGTGCAAGTAAATTTTTGTTCGTCGTAACTGCAATTTTCACGCCCTGCAAAATCAGCAATCGCACCCAAATGCACATTAGGCATTTCAGGATTAACCAAGACGGCATGGGTATGTTCGGCGAGTTGCTCGCTACGTTGTTCGGTGTGAATAAAATTCAAGCCGCTCTCAACATAGTTGTAATCGCCGGCAGCAGTTTGCTGCTGCACCACACCGTTAATGGTTAATTGTTTGTTGCGATATTCAATCGTGTCGCCGGGTACACCGACCACGCGTTTGATGTAATCAATCGACGGATTTTCTGGGTAATGAAACACCATCACATCGCCGCGTTGCGGATTATTTAACGGGATAATTTTTTTGCTGATGATGGGCAAACGCACGCCGTAAGTAAATTTATTCACCAAAATAAAATCACCCACTTGCAAGGTGGGAATCATCGAACCCGAGGGAATTTTGAACGGTTCAACTAAGAAAGAGCGGATGCAAAACACCAGCAAAATAACGGGGAAAAAACTCTTGGCGTATTCCACCCACCAAGGTTCAGCCACACCCGCCGCACGCTTTGCCGCCAAAGCGAATTTATCCAGCAGCCACACCGCACCCGTGACCAGCAACAACACAAACATGATTAAAGCAAAATCCATTGGTTTCCCTTATTTATCTAAGACGAGTGATACGCGACTTCGCAGCTTGATGAAATGTGAAAGGTGAAACAAACCGTCGCACGCCCACACGTTTCAGCTTTAGCTATCCACGCGCAAAATCGCTAAAAACGCTTCTTGTGGAATCTCCACATTGCCGACTTGTTTCATGCGCTTCTTACCTGCTTTTTGTTTTTCCAGCAGTTTCTTTTTACGCGAAATATCGCCGCCGTAACATTTTGCCAACACGTTTTTGCGCATCGCTTTGACGTTTTCGCGCGCAATAATGTTTGAACCTATGGTCGCTTGAATCGCCACGTCGTACATCTGACGCGGTATCAATTCGCGCATTTTTGCCGCGACTTCGCGACCGCGATATTGGCTGTTAGCGCGATGCACAATCACCGCCAGCGCATCAACTTTGTCGTTGTTAATCAGCATATCAACCTTGACCACATCGGCGGCGCGATACTCTTTGAACTCATAATCCATAGACGCATAACCGCGCGAATTGGATTTTAATTTATCGAAGAAATCCATCACGATTTCTGCCATTGGCATTTCGTAAACTAAATTCACTTGCTTGCCGTGATAACTAATGTTGATTTGGTTACCGCGTTTTTGCGTACACAGCGTAATCACCGCGCCCACATATTCATTGGGCATGTACAGATTCACAGTAACGATGGGTTCGCGGATTTCGTCGATTTTGGACGGGTCGGGCATCTTGGACGGGTTATCCACCATGACCATAGAACCGTCACGCATCAACACTTCGTAAATGACCGTCGGCGCGGTGGTAATCAAGTCCATACCGAACTCGCGTTCTAAGCGTTCTTGCACAATTTCCATGTGCAACAACCCTAAAAATCCGCAGCGAAAACCAAAGCCTAGGGCTTGCGAAACTTCAGGCTCAAAACGCAACGCGGCATCGTTCAAACGCAACTTTTCCAAGGAGTCGCGCAAGGCTTCGTATTGATTGGATTCGACAGGAAATAGCCCAGCAAAAACTTGTGGCTGCACTTCCTTAAAGCCGGGCAGCGGCTCGGCGGCAGGTCGCGCGACATGCGTGACGGTGTCGCCGACGCGCGCATCTTTCAGCTCTTTAATGCCCGCAATAATGAAGCCTACCTGCCCCGCGCTCAAAGTGGCGCGATCTTGCGCTTTAGGTGTGAACACGCCGATATGCTCGGTCAAATGATGCGCACCCGTTGCCATGAACAGAATCTTTTCCTTGGGTTTGAGCGTGCCGTTTTTGACGCGCACCAACATCACCACACCGACATAATTATCGAACCAAGAGTCCACAATCAAGGCTTGCAAGGGCGCATCCACATCGCCTACGGGCGGCGGCACGCGCACAATCAGTGCTTCCAGAACATCTTGCACGCCCAAGCCCGATTTGGCAGAACACAAAGTCGCGTCATGCGCTTCGATACCGATAACCTCTTCGATTTCATCGATGGCGTTTTCAGGATTTGCTGAGGGCAAGTCGATTTTGTTCAATACGGGGACGACTTCCACGCCTAATTCGAGCGCGGTATAGCAGTTCGCCACGGTCTGCGCTTCCACGCCTTGCGAGGCATCCACCACCAACAGTGCGCCTTCGCAGGCAGACAAAGAACGCGACACTTCGTAAGAAAAATCGACGTGCCCAGGCGTGTCTATCAAATTGAGGTTGTAAATTTGACCGTCGCGCGCTTTGTACGACAAGGCGGCAGTCTGCGCTTTGATGGTGATGCCGCGTTCGCGCTCCAAGTCCATAGAGTCGAGCACTTGCGCTTCCATTTCACGGTCGGACAAGCCTCCACACAGTTGAATGATGCGGTCGGCAAGCGTGGATTTACCGTGGTCGATGTGGGCAATGATGGAGAAGTTACGGATGAGCTGCATGGGGTTCCAAATAAAAAATCCCGCCAAATTCGGCGTGTTCGCAAAGCGCGAATTCTAGCCGATTTGGGCGGGATACAGGGCGTTAGATTATTTTTCGTCTAATTTAATCGCGACATATGAGGTACTTTCACCGCGTTTAATCAATAAAGCGACATTGCGCCCCACCGCGATAGGTTTGAGTAACTCGCTCAGTTGCTTCAATGAGCGTAAGGGCAGATTACCTATGGCTAAAATTACATCTCCGCGCTGCAAACCTGCTGCACGCGCTGCCGCACCCTTAACTTCTTGCACCAACAAGCCACTGGTGAGTTGCAATTCTTGCAACTGTGGGCGGCTTAACTCACTCAAGGACAAGCCTAGTTTTGCGATACTTTGCCCAACATCTTCGTTTAACTTGCGACTATTAGCCGCCAACTTCACCTCTTCAGGCATTTTAGCAACCAGCACATTCAAGGTTTGCGCCGCGCCTTTACGCCAAAGTTCCACACTGACCGAACTACCTGGTTTAGTGGCAGCTACAATGCGCGGTAAATCGCTAGCGTTCGTTACGACTTTGCCATCAAATTTAAGAATGACATCACTAACTTCAATGCCTGCTTTATCAGCTGCACCGCCTTTTTCGACGCTGACAATCAAAGCCCCATTGGCTTGTGTCAAACCGAATGACTCAGCTAACTCACGAGTCAGCTCTTGTATGGTTACCCCAATACGCCCACGCGTGACTTTACCTGTGCTGCGTAGTTGATCGGCAACTTGCGTTGCCACATCAATGGGAATCGAGAACGACAAACCCATCGAGCCGCCAGAACGGGTATAAATTTGCGAATTGATTCCGACCACTTCGCCATTCATATTAAACAAAGGGCCGCCCGAATTACCTGGGTTAATCGCTACATCCGTCTGAATAAACGGCACAAAATTATCTTGCGGCAAGCTGCGACCTTTAGCACTCACTATCCCCGCCGTCACACTACTATCAAAACCAAACGGCGAACCGATGGCGACCACCCACGCACCGACTTTTAGTTTATTAGGGTCACCTATGCTAATTTTCGGCAAACCACTCGCATCTATCTTCAAAAGTGCTACATCGGTACGCTTATCAGCACCAATTACCTTGGCACTGAATTCGCGTTTATCGGTTAAGCGCACCGTTACCTTATCAGCATGATCAACCACATGTGCATTGGTCATAATGTAGCCATCGGCACTAATAATGAATCCTGAGCCTAATGACTGACTTTCTTGGTCGCGCGGTACTTGTGGCGCATAACGACGGAAAAACTCATAAAATGGATCATTTTCAGATAAGTTAGGTGCTGTTGCGACATCACTCGCTTTCTGCGTGGTACTGATATTGACCACCGCCGCACCTTGTTTTTCAACTAATTCAGTAAAGTCAGGTAAATCTTTAGCCAACACGCTGGTGCTTAACACCAGACCTGCCATAACAACCAGCCCCTTAAGCTTAATCAACACGCTCTCCTTATCCACACTCAATAACATTTTGAATATAAGGTTGCTTAGGCTGCAATTGCCTAGCAACAACCTTCACCATGGCGAAACCCAGCAACAAACCCAAAACAGCCCCCAAAGCGACCCAAAACTCATCATCTAGCCAGTAACTTGCAATGCTTGCCGCCCATACCAACATGACGATAGGCAATAGGTAAAGTACGCTAATCCCACGCAAAACAGCTCCATCTTGCACCGCAACGACGACTTCATCGCCTACTTTAGCGTTAAGCTGATTCAGCACTTCAAATGTAACCGCTTGACTGCAAAATAATTTTGCCACTTGGCTTGAGCCACACCCTTGCCCATTACATTGCTCACAGCCACTCACTTGATTAACCAACACCGACGCACGCTGCTCGGAGATTGCCACGACCGTTGCACGAGTTTCAAGCATGACTAATTACCCTTAAAACGTATGGAATCTAAAACTTGCATAACTGTTCTAGCAGGCACTTCACCCACTACTGTATATAAATGCAAACCCACTACTTTTTGGTACAAATTAACTGAGCCACGACTAGACAAACCCTCTTTATCGTCCTCATCATCATCATCTGTAGGTTCAATAAACACCGACAGCGCGCTCAATCCATCTGAATAAACAATTTGAGTAACGGGCGCATGTTTTTTGGTCATCGCGCGTTTAATTTCTTGCACTTTGACAAAACCTGTCGGTAGCGCGTCTACCACCCAACCACTTTTAATGTCCAGCAAAGCGGGGGTTTTAATGGACGCTACAATTTTGCTATCCACTTGAGGGCTTGCCAACCAAGCACGATCTGCTGCTGCGCCTATTTTTAACTGGGTGAATAAATATTGTTCTAAAACGTTCTTTTTTTCATCAAGCACGGCTGCTTTGAGCAGCAATCCCGTTTCGCTATGCAGCCATATTTTATGAGAATAACGTAAGTTATCGACACTTTGCAGCAAGATAACTTGAGTTAAGTAACCTGCCACCTGTTCTTTAGCCACTTCTTGCACGCGATACAGGGTATTCAAGTCACTCACATTTTCTAATAACCGCGAGGGAAACTTGGCATAGCCTTGCTGGCTCGCGACTTGCACCATTTTATGGTTGCGATAGCACCAAGTTTGACCATGATGACGAATAATCTCTTGTTTTGGTCCATCGAGGCTAATGACTTTTTCATATTCACTATCACTTGCCACGATATGGCTAATGCGAAAAGTTTCAACCTGATTGTCATGCTGATAAACGAAGTCACCACTAAAATCTGTGCCATGTCCCGCGAAAGCCAACGTTTTTAACCAGTCGTGGCTAGTTGAAGACTCCGCCGCATAACCATTTAAGGAGGTAAACAAACAAGCATAAAGCAACCATTTCATGGCGCAACATCCTCATTACTATAGTTCGTGGTACGGATGAAGGCACTGCCGCCTTGCACATCGCTACTCGGTGAGAGTTCTTGATGCGCCAACAAATAAGCATTGACCTGAGGTTTTAAGACAAAACTGGCGCGCGTTAAAGCGGATGTTTGCGCTGCTAGTTGTGCTGATTTATTCGGCGTGGCTTGCATCGCCATCCAACTCACCGCAACTACCGCCATCACTGAAGCGGCGGCGGATAAAGCGATATTGCGGGCTTTTTCAGTCATGCTACGCTGCGGCGCGAGTATCACGGCTTCCAACTGCAATCGTTCATGCACCGCACTGCCCACCTCTCGCGTAATCGCTTCTGGCTGGCGCAATACATCGCCTATCAGATGATAAATTTGCCAATCTTGCTGCGCGCTAGATTGGCTTTTGAGTTCCGCGATAACATGATTTGCTTCATCTGCGAACAACTCGCCATCCATCAATGCCGAAATTTTATTTTTCATTATTACCACCGCTTATCTTTACTGGTTTCTAACAAAGGACGCAAATTTGCTGCGACCGCTTCGCGTGCTCTAAAAATTCTAGAACGAACTGTTCCTACTGGGCAATTCATCACGCTGGCAATTTCTTCGTAACTTAATCCTTCAATTTCACGCAAAGTTAAGGCACTGCGTAAATCTTCGGGCAACTGCAACAAAGAAGCCTGCACCACATCAACTACCTGCTTACTCATCAGTTCGTTTTCAGGCGTACTGACTTCTTGCAACAAACTTGCCTCTTCAAATGACTCTGACTCTTCCGCATCAAAATAGGTACTCGTCGGCGGCCTACGTTTATTCGATAACAGATGATTTTTAGCTGTATTGATGCCAATGCGATACAACCAAGTATAAAAAGCACTTTCACCACGAAATCCTGGCAACGCCCGATATGCCTTAATAAACGCATCTTGCGTGACATCTTGCGCATCACCTGGATCGCGCACAAAACGTGAAATCAAGCGACCTAATTTACGTTGATACTTCATCACCAATAAATCATAGGCGTGCTTTTCCCCACGTTGCACTCGCTCGACTAACTGCTGATCGACTTCTCGGTCTGACATCCCTGACACTCTCAATAATTTTTTATTTTATATAGGCTCATCGTTATACAACTCGACGCAGCAATCGCCCCAGCACAGACTCACCAAGGCCACCATAGTTCCCTGCGCTTTAAGGTTTTTTACTCGGCTCTGGCAAGGTTAAGTGTTCACTCATTCTTAAACTCTCTAACAGCACATACTCTTCGCTTAACGCTTCAGATTGTGTGACGACGGATGCGGGCGGTGCTTGCGTAATTTCACCCGAACTAGCGGCGGGAACGAACACTTTTGCCATTCTAGATTGCGAAAATAAAAATCCCGCTAAGGCACTCGCCACCAGTAGCGTGGCAATGCTCATCAACTTAATCGCATTCACCAGTAGCCGTGCCCCCCACGCGTGCGGAACGCGTGACTTAGGCACAGTCTCAATCGTTTTATCTGTGACGGTAGGGGCGGTGGGTATTAACGGCGGCGCAGAAAATGCCCC
>JARCRQ010000085.1 GCA_029850585.1 Sideroxydans sp. | reverse complement strand
AGTTGCGCGTGATCGCCGCCGCGCCCTTTGGCGATGTCGTGAAATAAACCCGCCACATACAACACTTCGGGACGCGCGAAAGCGTTGATAAGTTGGCTGCACAGCGGATGCTCGTGGGCAAATTCTGGCACGGTAAAACGGCGCAGATTACGCACCACCATAAGGATGTGTTCATCCACCGTATAGACATGAAAAAGATCATGCTGCATTTGCCCGACGATGCGTCCAAAGGCAGGAATATAGCGACCCAAAATGCCGTATTGATTCATGCGCCGCAGCGCGTGTAGCACGCCTTGCGGCTGGCGAAAAATTTCCATAAAGCGCGCGCGATTAGTTGCGTCGCGGCGAAATTCAGTGTCGATTTTGTGTTGTGCGCGCCACACTGCGCGCAATGTTTTCGCGCTTAAATCGGTGAGTGCGGGGTGCTGTTGCAGCAATAAAAATAATTCAAAAATCGCTGCTGGCGTGTGTTCAAACAATTGCTCGTCGGGTATGTCGAGCAGCGTGCCGACCACACTAAATCGCTCGTTGAGCGGGTGGCGCGAGGGCGTTGCTTTGAATAAATAATCATGCAAATTTTGCAGCACGATGGTGTTGAACTGACGCACCGCGCGGCGCGTTTGGTAATAGCGTTGCATCAAATGTTCGGAGGCGCGGCGATGTGACGATGCGACGATGCCCAGTTGTTCGGCGAGCGGCGTTTGAAAGTCGAACAGCAATCTATCCTCGCGACGCTTAGCCAAATAATGCAAACGCGAGCGGTAATTTTTTAGCAGAGTGTCGTGGCGGGCGATTTGTTTTGCCTCGCTAACGCTTATCAAACCTGACTTTTCCAGTGCTTGCCAAGTTGTACCTAGACCCGCCGCGCGACTGATCCACATCACGGTTTGTAGGTCGCGCAAGCCGCCAGGACTTTCTTTGAGATTGGGTTCAAGATTGAAATCGGCATCGACAAAACGCGCATGGCGTTGTTGTTGTTCTTGCAGTTTTGCGTTAAAAAAATCGCAGGGATTTAAGTGGCTAGATGTGGCGATTTGTAAGGCAGCAAAAAGTTTTTCATCGCCGCAAATCAGCCGCGCTTCGAGCAAATTCGTTTGCACCGTGATGTCGTGTGATTCACGCACGCACTCGTCTAGGGTTCGGATGCTGTGACCGACTTCCAGTCCCATATCCCAAAGTTGCGCGACCAGCTCGGAGAGTTTTTCTTGCAGCGATTCGCCCGCTGTTTCGTCCAGCAAAATGAGTAAATCAATATCGGATTTGGGGGCGAGTTCGGCGCGTCCATAACCACCGACCGCGACCAGCGCGATGCTTTTGGGTAAGGCGAGTGCGTCCCAAACACGGCGCAGATATTGGTCTATCAGGCGGCTGTGCGCGACGAGTTGGCGCGTAACTTGACCATGCTGCAAAAAATTTTGCTCTAGCTCGGCGCGGTCGCGACGCAGTTCGTCGCGTAGTTGAGTAATCGAATTAACCAAAGTTGGGAGCAGGGCAGCCATCGGAAATTGTCAGCACTTCATAGCCTGTATCCGTCACCAAAATCGTATGTTCAAATTGCGCGGACAGGCTGTGATCTTTGGTTACCACCGTCCAGCCATCGCCCAATTGTTTGATGTCTTTTTTGCCCGCGTTAATCATTGGTTCGATGGTGAAAATCATGCCCGCTTCTAGCTTCAAGCCAGTCTTGGGGCGACCGTAATGCAGCACTTGTGGCTCTTCGTGAAACTTCGCGCCGATGCCGTGGCCGCAGAATTCACGCACCACGCTGTAACCCATCGGTTCAACAAAACTTTGTATCGCAAAACCCACGTCACCGAGATAAGAGCCCGCCTTGACGGTACGGATGCCGCGCCACATGGATTGATAAGTAATCTCGCACAAACGCTTGGCTTGTATGGACGGTTCGCCGACATAAAACATACGGCTGCTGTCGCCGTGATAACCGTCTTTAATCACCGTGATGTCGAGATTAACGATGTCGCCATTTTTCAACGCTTTGTCGCTGGGTACGCCGTGGCAAATTTGATGATTCACCGATGAGCAGATGGATTTTGGATAGGGTTTGTGACCGCCCGGCGCGTAGTTGAGCGGCGCGGGTATGCCTTTTTGCACATCGACGATTAAATCGTGGCACAGCTTGTCGAGCTCATTGGTGGTGATGCCTGCGGTGACGAAGGGCGCGATATAGTCCAGTACTTCACTGGTTAGACGACCTGCAACACGCATTTTTTCGATTTCGGATTTGGATTTGATAGAGACGGACATGGAGAATGGGTGCGGTATGGCAGGTTAAAAAAGTGCGCGAGAATATCACGCGAATCTAGTTGATGAAAATTGTGATTAGGTACTAAACTGCGCGCCGCCCATGCTTGGGTGATATTCAATCAACTTTAATTTTAGGGGTCTGACCATGAAAAAATCTTTAGCAATGTTGGCGTTGTTAGCTGCCAGTGTGAATGCGTATGCTGTTGATGCAGGTGCTGTATTAGGCGGCGCGCTGGGTGGTGGTGCGGGCGCGGCAATTGGTCACAATATGGGCGGACGTAATGGCGCGATTATCGGTGGCGCAGTTGGCGGTGCAGCAGGTGCAGCGGTGGGTACGCATAACAATGCGCAAGCGCAACCTATGCAGCAAGATAATCGCGGTCGCGACGAAGGTGATGAAGAGCGTCATCACGACCATGAACATGGTCACAAACATAGTCACGACGACTAAGCGGTGTGTGAATTGAATTTTCAAGGAGAATCAGCATGAAAAAATTAAGTTTAGTTGCGGTGTTGTTGTTAAGCGCGTGTGTCAATGACCCACAAATGGGTAGCACCGTAGGTGGCGCAATTGGTGGCGGTACCGGTGCTGCAATCGGCTACGGTCTGGGCGGTCAAGACGGCGCAATTTTAGGTGGCGCATTGGGCGGGGCAACAGGTGCAGCGGTAGGTAACAATCGCAGCAATCGTGGCGGAAATAATCAAGGTGATTATCGCAATGGTTCTCAGCAGCGCGACAATCAAGATTATCGTGACGAACGTCGGAGTCGCGATAATGGCGATGGAGAAGGTCGTCGTCGCCATGAACACGATAGTGAAGACGATTAACCAAGATTGAACTACTCAAGTTGTTTTTGGGTGGGTAAAGTAAAGAGGCATAGCAATTCGTTGCTGTGCCTCTTTGTCTTGAATGATTTTAGAAAGCCTATATGAGCCAAGCCGTTTACGACGAATCATCCTTCAAAGTGTTGCGCGGGCTTGACCCGGTGCGGCAGCGTCCGGGCATGTACACCAATTTGGAAAGTCCCACTCACCTCATCGCTGAGGTGGTGGATAACGCCTGCGATGAGGCTTTGGCGGGCTACGCCAAAAGCATTGCGGTGACGGCGTTTGAGGACGGCTCGATTGCGGTGTTGGATGACGGACGCGGCATTCCGGTTGGGCTGCATCCTGAAGAAGGCGTGTCGGTGGTGGAGGTGGCATTTACCGTGCTGCATTCGGGTGGCAAGTTCGATAAAGAATCGGATGGCGCGTATAAATTTTCGGGTGGGCTGCATGGCGTAGGCGTGGCGGTGACTAACGCGCTGTCGCATAAAGTTGAGGTAACGGTGTGTCGCGATGGCGGCGAATACTTCATTCGTTTTTTGGATGGTGTGGCAGAAAAACCGTTGGTACAAATCGGCACTTGCCCGAAAAACCGCAGCAGCACCTTGGTGCGCGCTTGGCCGAATGGCAAGTATTTCGATACACCGAATGTGCTGATGGCAGAGTTGGAACGCTCCTTGCGCTCTAAGGCGGTGCTGTTACCCGGAGTCCAAGTGAGTTTGCTCACCATGAAAACGGGCATCACCCAAACGTGGACGTATCCCGATGGCTTGCGCGGTTATTTGACGCAGGCTTTGGGCGAACAAGAGTGTGCCGTGCCGATTTTTCATGGTGAAAAATTTGTCGCCAAAGGCAGTGATAGCGGCTACGCGGCGGGCGAGGGCGCGGCATGGGCGTTTACTTGGACGGAAGAAGGCGCGCTGACGCGTGAATCGTATGTGAATTTAATTCCCACGCTGAACGGCGGCACGCACGATGCGGGCTTGCGCGACGGGATTTTTTCGGCGGTAAAAAGTTTTATCGAGATGCACGGCTTAACGCCTAAAGGCGTGAAACTGGTATCGGACGATGTGTTTTCGCGCGTCAGTTTAGTGCTCTCCGCCAAGGTGCTCGACCCGCAATTTCAAGGACAAACCAAAGATAAATTAGTGTCGCGTGACGCGTTGAAATTAGTCGCCCTGATGATTACCGATCCGCTGTTGTTGTGGCTTAACGAGCACATTGAGTACGGCAAAAAAATCGCTGAAATCACCATCCGCCAAGCGCAAAGTCGGATGCGTTCGGCGCAAAAAGTCGAGAAGAAAAAAGGCTCTAGCGTGGCGGTGTTGCCGGGCAAGCTGACCGATTGCGCAAGCAATGATGCGACGCGCAACGAGTTATTTTTAGTCGAAGGTGATTCGGCGGGCGGCTCGGCGAAGCAAGGTCGCAACAAAGAGTTCCAAGCGATTTTGCCGTTGCGCGGCAAGGTGCTCAATACATGGGAAGTCGATCGCGATCGCTTGTTTGCCAACGCCGAGGTGCACGACATTGCGGTCGCCATCGGCATCGACCCGCACGGCATGAATGACGCAATCGACCTTAGCGCGATGCGTTACGCCAGCGTTTACATCATGGCGGATGCGGACGTGGACGGCTCGCATATTTCGACTTTATTACTCACTTTATTCTTCAAACATTTTCCGCAAGTGGTCGCGGCGGGGCGCATTTTGGTGGCGCAGCCGCCCTTGTTCCGCGTCGATGTGCCCGCTGTTGGCAAGAAGCCGCTGCGCAAAATTTACGCGCTGAATGCGGCGGAATTAGCGAGCATCGAAGACCGTTTACGCGGTGAAAAAATTCGCGAAGGGGCGTGGTCGGTATCGCGCTTCAAAGGCTTGGGCGAAATGAATGCGATTCAGTTGTGGGAGACCACCATGAACCCCGATACGCGGCGCGCGTTGCGTGTGCAATTTGATGCGGCGAGCTTTGGCGACACCGAACAAATGATGACGATGTTGATGGGCAAACAAGAATCGAGTACGCGGCGCGCTTGGTTGGAATTTCACGGTAATGAGGTAAATGTCGATGTCTAATCACCCCGAACACTATGTAGGCGAACTCGATTTGAACGAGCTTAATGCGGACGAAATCGTCGAGGTTTTACCTGTAGCCGCAGCGGGCAAAAATGCCGTGCGCGTGTTTAGTGCTTTGCCGCCGCCGCCCGAAGGCGATGTGGTGCCGCTGGCACAATACGCCGAGCGCGCTTATTTGGAATATGCCGTGTCGGTGGTGAAAGGGCGCGCGCTGCCCGATGTGTGCGACGGGCAAAAGCCGGTGCAGCGGCGCATTTTGTATGCGATGCGCGAGATGGGTTTAACCGCCGTCAGTCGCCATGTGAAATCGGCGCGCGTGGTCGGCGAAGTGTTAGGTAAATTTCATCCGCACGGCGACTCGTCCGCCTATGAAGCGATGGTGCGCTTAGCGCAAAGTTTTTCGCTGCGTTATCCCTTGGTGGATGGGCAAGGTAATTTTGGTTCACGCGATGGCGATAACGCGGCGGCGATGCGTTACACGGAAAGTCGTTTAACGCCGATTGCTGAATTATTGCTGTCAGAAATCAATATGGGCACGGTGGATTTCGAGCCCAATTACGACGGCGCGTTTATCGAACCTGCCTTGTTACCCGCACGTTTGCCGATGTTGCTATTGAATGGCGCGTCAGGCATTGCGGTGGGTATGGCGACCGAAATTCCTTCGCACAATTTGTGTGAAGTGGGCGCGGCAGCAGCAGCGGTGGTGCGCAATCCTGACATTAGTGCGGACGAATTATTGGCGCATGTGTCGGGCCCCGATTTACCGGGGGGCGGACAGATTATTTCTTCGGCGGCGGAGATACGCGAGTGTTATCGCACGGGGCGCGGCTCGTTAAAAATGCGTGCACGTTGGAACATTGAGGAGTTGGCGCGCGGCCAATGGCAAGTGGTGATTTACGAATTGCCGCAGGGCGTTTCGACCAAAAAAATCCTCGAAGAGATAGAGGATTTAAGCAATCCCAAAGTACGCGCCAACAAAAAATCGTTGTCGCCTGAGCAATTACAAAACAAAGCCTTGATTTTGTCGATGCTGGATAAAGTCGCCGATGAATCGGACAAAGATCAGGCGATACGTTTGGTGTTAGAGCCGAAATCCAGCCGCTTGGCGGTGGCGGACATGATGGCGGTATTGCTCGCCCATACCAGCTTGGAATGCTCGCTGTCATTAAATATGGTGATGATTAGCTTGGATGGGCGGCCGCAGCAAAAACCGCTCGCCACCATCTTGCGCGAATGGGGACAGTTCCGCGTCGCAACCGTGTTTAGACGCGTGACGTATCGCCTCAGTCAGGTCAACGAACGCATCCACATTTTAGAAGGACGCATGGTCGTCTATTTGAATGTCGATGAAGTCATCAAATTGATACGCGAATCGGACGAACCGAAAGCCGCCTTGATGGCGCGTTTTGCCTTGTCGGAACGCCAAGCCGAAGATATTTTAGAAATTCGTTTGCGTCAGTTGGCGCGTTTGGAAGGCATCAAAATTGAGCGCGAATTAAACGCGCTTAAAGACGAACGCACTAAGTTAGAAAAATTATTAGCCAGCGACAAAGCCTTGCGCACCTTGGTGGCGAATGAAATTGATGCCGATGTCAAAACTTTTGGCGACGAACGTCGCACTTTGATTGAAGCGGCGAGCCGCACCGTGTTAAGCGTAGCAGTGGTGGACGAAGCCGTGACGGTTATCGTCTCGGCGAAACATTGGGTGCGCACGCGCTTAGGACACGGACAAGATTTGAGTACGCTGGCGTTCAAAGATGGCGATGCTTTAGGGGCGAGCTTTGAGTGTCGCAGTACGGATTCGTGCATCGTGATGTGTAGCAACGGTCGGGTGTGCAGCGTGCCTGTGTCAGCGTTGCCAGGCGGGCGCGGGGACGGTGTGCCGCTGACCACTTTGATTGAGCTGGCAGCGGGCGCGCGCATCGTGCAAGTGCTGTGTGGCAATGCCAGTCAGTCAGTGTTGTGGGCAACGGCGGCAGGCTATGGTTTTAGTTGCACGCTGGGCGATATGGTGGGGCGCAACAAAGCCGGTAAGCAATTTATTAGCGTGGAAAAAGAAGCGATTTTGCCACCTGTGTTATTCACGCCTAGCGACACCGCATTAGTGTGTGCCGCGTCGAAACAAGGTCGCTTGCTGGTGTTCTCACTGCTGGAATTAAAAGCCTTGAGCGGCGGCGGAAAAGGCGTGATTGTGCTGGGCTTGAGCGATGGCGATGAACTCGCTGCCGTGACGATTATTCATACGCCCGCGCTGCAAATTAGCGTGATGGCAGCGGCGCGTGAGCAAGTGATTAAGCTGAGTGGCGAGGCACTGCAAGTATATTTTGGCAAACGTGCGCGTGGCGGCAAGGCGGTTTCATTGAAGCCTAATTTGCGCGTCATTAGCATGGCGGAAGGTAATTAAGGAGAGTGCGATGACCATCATCAAGCAACAAGATTTCATCGACAGCGTGGCGGACGCGCTGCAATTTATTTCTTATTACCATCCTAAAGATTTTATTACGCATCTCGCGCACGCCTACCGTGTCGAACAATCGCCCGCCGCGAAGGATGCGATGGCGCAAATTCTCACTAATTCGCGTATGTGCGCCGAAGGACATCGCCCCATTTGCCAAGACACGGGCATCGTGGTGGCGTTCGTTAAAGTCGGCATGAGTGTGCGCTGGGAAGCCACGCTGGACGTGGTTGAAATGGTCAACGCAGGGGTGCGTAAAGCCTATTTACAGCCCGACAATGTGCTGCGCGCATCTATCGTTGCCGACCCTGCGGGCAAGCGTAAAAATACGGGCGACAACACGCCTGCTGTGGTGCATGTCGAATTGGTGCAAGGCGATAAAGTTGAAGTGCGCATCGCGGCAAAAGGCGGTGGCTCGGAAAATAAAGCGGTGATGGAAATGCTCAATCCGGGCGACGACATTGTCGAGTGGGTGTTGCAACGCGTGCCTGAAATGGGCGCGGGTTGGTGTCCGCCGGGGATGCTGGGCATCGGCATCGGCGGCACGGCCGAGAAGGCGGTGTTGCTGGCGAAAGAAGCGTTGATGGAACCGATGGATATGCTCGAACTCAAGGCGCGTGGGGCGCAAACGCGCACCGAAGAATTGCGCATTGAGCTGTACGATAAAATCAACGCGCTCGGCATAGGCGCGCAAGGCTTGGGCGGCTTGACCACGGTAATGGACATCAAAATTTTGGATTATCCGACCCACGCTGCCTCGCAGCCGATTGCGATTATTCCTAATTGCGCCGCGACGCGACATATAGATTTTGAGCTGGATGGTTCGGGTGTGGCGCAATTTACCCCGCCTAGTTTGGCAGATTATCCCGATGTACATTGGCACGCGGCAGAAAATGCACGACGCGTTAATTTGGATACGTTGACGCGTGCGCAAATTGCCGAGTGGCAGCCTGGCGAGACGGTGTTGTTGTCGGGGAAATTGCTGACGGGACGTGATGCTGCGCATAAGCGCATCACCGAAATGTTGGCGCGCGGTGAAAAATTGCCTGAAGGCGTGGATTTTAATGGTCGCTTCATTTATTATGTCGGACCTGTCGATGCGGTCCGCGACGAAGCGGTAGGACCCGCCGGACCGACCACGGCGACGCGTATGGATAAATACACCGAAGCGATGTTGGCGCAGACAGGGTTGTTGGGTATGGTCGGTAAAGCCGAGCGCGGTGCTGCCGCGATTCAGTCGATTAAAAATCACCAAGCAGTGTACTTAATTGCCATAGGCGGCGCGGCGTACTTGGTCTCAAAAGCCATACGCCATGCCAAAGTCGTGGCGTTTGCCGAGTTAGGTATGGAAGCAATTTACGAATTTGAAGTACACGATATGCCCGTCACCGTGGCGGTCGATAGCAAAGGTCGGTCAGTGCATGACATTGGTCCCGCCGAATGGAAAAAACGTATCGGCATGATTCCGTTGAAGGCAGTTTAATTTTTTGCGCAACGCCATTGTGGCGAGCGCAGTAGCTTGGCAACAGTGCATAAAAACGTAGCGAGCGATGGCAGAACAAGGCGCGCGGAAAGGAAAAGCCAGAGTGTGCTCATACACACGAGGCTTTTGAGTTTTTGCGCAACGCCGTTGTGGCTAGCGCAGTAGTTTTGAATGCGCTGTTAAAGTTTGGCGGGTCTCCTCGCATTACAAGGTAGTGAACCTGGTCAGGTCCGGAAGGAAGCAGCCACAGCTATTTACTGTAAGTGCCGAGGGTTGGGCTCGCCTCCTATTAGGGTGTATGAATTTTTCATAGACCTATCATCAGCAAAGTTTCAAGGAACCCTAGATATGTCAGCTAGCACGGTACTAGCCCGCAAATGGCGACCGAAGAACTTTGCCCAACTGGCAGGGCAGCAACACGTTGTTCAGGCGTTGAGCAATGCGCTGTCGCAAAATCGTTTACATCACGCGTATCTGTTCACTGGCACGCGCGGCGTGGGCAAAACCACCATCGCGCGCATCTTCGCTAAATCGCTGAATTGTTTGACGGGCATCACTGCCACGCCGTGCGGCGTGTGTAGCGCGTGTACTGACATTGATGCAGGGCGTTTTGTCGATTTAATCGAGTTGGATGCGGCATCGAATACGCAAGTTGACAGTATGCGTGAGCTGCTCGAAGGCGCGCTGTATGCCCCGACCAGTGCGCGCTTTAAGGTTTATATCATCGACGAAGTTCACATGTTGTCGAAGTCAGCATTCAACGCGATGCTCAAGACTTTGGAAGAGCCGCCCGCGCATGTGAAATTTATTTTGGCGACCACCGATCCGCAAAAAATCCCCGTCACGGTGTTGTCGCGTTGCCTGCAATTCAATCTCAAACAACTGCCGCCCGCGCTGATTGCCACACATTTGCAATATGTGTTGGGCGAGGAAAAAATCGCCTTTGAAGCGGCGGCGGTGAATCTAGTGGCGCGTGCCGCAGCGGGCAGTATGCGCGACGCGCTGAGCCTGATGGATCAAGCAATTGCGTTCTCGGCGGGCAGCGTGAACGAGGTCGTGGTACGCAATATGTTGGGTGCAATCGACCAAAGTTATTTGTTTGATTTGCTCAACGCCTTGCAGCAACAAAACGGCGCGGCGTTGTTGGCGATTGCCGACAATATGTCTAGTCGTAGCATCGCGTTTGATGTGGCATTACAAGAATTGGCCAGCGTGTTGCATCGTATTGCACTCGCGCAGACGGTGCCAGCAGCGATAGCCGAAGATGACCCGCACGGGGCGGCGTTGTTAGAGTTGGCGCAATTATTGACGGCGGAAGATGTGCAGTTGTATTACCAAATCGCCATTCATGGTCGCGCTGAAATTGATTTAGCCCCCGATGAATATGCGGGCTTTAGCATGACGCTGTTGCGCATGTTGGCGTTCGCGCCGAGTAAGGGACAAGTTGGCAACGCTACCTCAGCGGCACTGGTGAGAACGGCGGCAGCTAGCGTTGCACCAGCCGTGGCAAGAGTGGCGCAACCAGAAGCAGCTTACCGCGCGGCCGAGATGGCGGTCGTGACTCCGCCCGTCCTGCTGGCGCAGCCAAAAACAATCGCCGTCGCACCACCGCTCGCCGCAGGAGAACTACCCGATTGGGCTAATTTGTTGGCGCAATTAAACTTGCAAGGGTTGGCGGGGCAGTTGGCAAAAAACTGCGTGTTGGAAAGCCTAGAAGGCGAACGGCTGGTGTTGAGTTTGTCGGCTGAGCATAAAGGACTGCAAAGCAATAAGGTCGCGTTTGAGCGATTGCAAACGGTGTTAAGCGATTATTTTGCTCGTCCGATGAAAGTGCAGATTGTGATAGGAAAAAATACCACAGCTACGCCCGCCATTGTTGAGCAACAAGTTAAATCAGATCGTCAGCAGCAAGCCAATGAGGCGATGGCGGCTGACGATTTTGTCATGGCTGCGCAAGCCGAATTGGGTGCGCAGTTATTAAGTGATTCAATCCGAGCAATTTAGGTTTAGGAGAAGTAAAAATGATGAAGGGCGGATTAGGCGGCTTGATGAAACAAGCCCAGCAAATGCAGCAAAACATGGAAAAAGCCAAAGCAGAATTGGCGACCGTGGAGGTCGAAGGGCAAGCGGCATCGGGCATGGTGAAAGTGCTGATGACCTGCGCGCATGACGTGCGTCGAGTCAGTTTGGACGATAGCGTGTTAGGCGATGACAAAGAAATGTTGGAAGATTTGTTAGTGTTGGCGATGAACGACGCAATGAAAAAAATTGCCGCGACTTCGGCGCAACGCATGAGCGGTTTTTCCGCTAGCTTGCCGCCGGGCATGAAGCTGCCGTTTTAAGTTTAGCAAGCTCAGACGTGAAAATTCCCTCGCATCTCGAAGCCTTAATTAGTGCGCTACGCTGTTTGCCAGGTGTGGGCCCGAAGTCCGCACAGCGTATGGCGTATCACTTGTTGCAGCGGGATCGTGAGGGTGCGTTGTTATTGGCTAAGTCACTCGCAGCCGCAGCGCAAAATATCCAGCACTGCACCCGTTGCAATAACTTTTCAGAACATAGTGTATGCAGCATGTGCGCGGCGGATGAACGCGATGAAAGTTTGCTGTGCGTGGTGGAAATGCCAGCGGATTTGTTGATGATGGAGCAAACGCTGTGTTATCGCGGTCGTTACTATGTGTTGATGGGCAGGTTGTCGCCCTTGGATGGTATCGGCGCGAAAGAATTACATTTAGACAGGCTGCAAAAGCGTGTACAAGAGCAGCTCTGTGAAGTCATTTTGGCGACCAACTTTACCGTCGAGGGCGATGCCACCGCGCATTACTTGGCAGCAATGTTGCAAGCTCAAGGTATTAAAGTCTCCCGTATTGCGCGCGGTTTGCCAGTTGGGGGGGAACTCGAACAAGTGGATGCGGGAACGCTGGCGCAAGCCGTAATGGAACGACGTGAAATGGCGATATGAAGAAAAAAATTGAAGTAGTAAGCGAGCCAGAAATCATTGAGCGCGGCGAAAAATTACAAAAAGTGTTAGCGCAAGCAGGTTTTGGTTCGCGCCGCACTATGGAAGAGTGGATTGCTAGTGGCGGTGTAAGTGTCAATGGCGAACCTGCGACCCAAGGGATGCGCGTGGTGACGGGCGATTTAATCCGCACCGACCGTCGTACCATCCGCGTGGGTGAGCGTGAACACGATGTGCGCATTTTGTTGTATCACAAGCAAGAAGGCGAAATTGTCAGCCGCGACGATCCCGAAAAACGCACCACCGTGTTTGATAAATTACCAAAATTGCGCGGGCAAAAATGGACAGCGATTGGACGCTTGGATTTCAACACCAGCGGCTTGCTAATTTTCACTACCTCAGGCGAATTGGCGAATCGCTTGATGCATCCGCGTTTTGCCGTGGAGCGTGAATATGCGGTGCGTGTGCAAGGCAAACTTTCCGAAGAGCAAATGGAGCAAATGCTCGGTGTCGGTATTGAGCTAGAAGATGGTCGCGTGAGTTTTGATAAATTGCTCGATGAAGGCGGCGAAGGCTTTAACCATTGGTATCGCGTGATGCTAAAAGAAGGGCGCAATCGCATTGTGCGCCGCACTTTTGAAGCCTTAGGTTTGACCGTCAGTCGCTTAATCCGCGTGCGTTTTGGGCTGATTAACTTACCGCCGCGTTTGAAGCGTGGTATGACCGCCGAGCTCGGTTCGGGCGAAGTCGAACAAGTGTTGGAATGGGTCGGTCTTGAGGATGCGAGTGTGCCACCAGGTGAAGATTTAGAAGTGCCTGAAGTTGCATTGAATCCGCCTGCGAAGCCTGTTTCTAGAGCAGCCACGCTTAAACCCCCCGTACGTCGAGAAGCGCAAAGACGTGCCAAACCGAGTAGCTTTGCAAAGACGAAAAGTAACACTGGTATTAAACGCTAACTACCACTAAAATTTAGGGCTAACTCGTATCTCAAGCTGACTATTTTAGGGACACTCAAGCTCTACGATTTTGGAAATAAAATGGATCAAGCCAGCAACAAAACCATCATGTGTAGCGTATTTTTCTTGGATATCGTTGGATACTCCAAGCGTTCTGTCGCAGGTCAAATCTCGCTTAAAGAGCGTTTCAATGGCTATTTGTCGGCGGCGATTCGCGACGTACCGCTATCTGATCGGATTATTTTAGATACAGGTGATGGTGCGGCCATTAACTTTATGGGCGACTTGGAAGATGCCTTAAAAGCCGCACTGAGTATGCGTGCCAGTATGTTGCACGAAGACCCGAATATGGAGCCACCGTTGTTGGTGCGCATGGGCGTGAATTTAGGTCCAGTACGGCTGATTCGCGATTTGAATGGCTTGCCCAATATCGTCGGCGACGGTATCAATGTTGCGCAACGGGTGATGGGCTTTGCGGATGCTAGTCAAATTTTGGTGTCGCGCTCTTACTACGATGCGGTATCGCGCTTGTCGCCCAAATATGCAGGCATGTTTCACTATCAAGGCGCGCGTACTGACAAGCATGTGCGCGAACATGAAGTGTATGCGATTGGTTACCCAGGTGATAAAACCACGCGTCCGTTTGCCGTACATGATGGAGCGGGGCAGCCGCCTACACGCTTCGATAAATGGCTAGCGATTGCGGCTAACAGAATTAAGCAGATGCAGCAACCGCTAGACCCGTGGCTCAATAAAGCCCGTCATTATTATCAAAATATCGATCCCCGTACTCGCCCCATTTATATTGCGCTGCTCGGCATCCCCTGCGTGTTGTTGTTGGTGTTTGGTTTGAAAGCGATGGCGCGTCACGAGGTCATCAATAAACAGCAAATCGCCGCTGCTCGCATTGCTAAAGTGGCACCTGCGGTGGCGATTTCAGCACCTCTGGCAAGTAGCGCGGTTGCGGTAATTTCTGATGCGCAAATCGCCGATGCAGTGCGGGCTGAGCTGGCGCGTCAAGCCGCATTAAAGCCAGTTAAGCCTGAGCAACGTCGCAGCGAGCCTGTGTATGTGATTAAGCGACCTGCTCCGTTAACCACGCAAGAGCAAGCTGAGTTGGCAGCGAATGTGAAAACTTCGCGTTTGTTCGGTTTTGCCAATCATGGTGAGGACACTGGCAAAGCGGTGATTGCAGTGAGTTGTCAGCGTGGTACTTTGGTATTTGTGGATGGTGCGCAAAAAGGTCGTTTGTCCAGTCGGCAGATGGATTTGGAGGTGAGCGTTGGTAAGCATGTGGTGATTATCATTTTGCCCAACCAAAAATTATTCACCCACACCTTAGTTGCTCAAGCTAATAAGAAAATTGAATTGAATCCCGCAATCTGTAATTAAAGTATTATTTTTATGCGTAAAGTCCGTATCAATCAAAACAGGTGGTCGCAATGATTAAGCAGCTAGGTCGCTATGAAGTTATTCGTGAGTTAGGTCAAGGTGCGATGGGCGTGGTCTATCAGGCTAAAGACCCCTTGATTGACCGTGTCGTCGCGATTAAAACCATTAACTTAGGCTTGGCGCAAGAAGGCAAGGACGAGTACGAAGGGCGTTTTTACCAAGAAGCTAAAGCAGCAGGGCGTTTGAATCACCCTAATATCGTGACTATTTACGATGTAGGTAAAAGTGGCGATGTCGCGTATATCGCGATGGAGTTTTTGCAAGGTCGCGAGCTACGCGACATTATGAATGATGCGGGTTTGCTGCCGATTGATCATGTCTTAGATATGGTCGCGCAAGTCGCCTCTGGTTTGGCGTATGCACATGAATACGACATCGTGCATCGCGATGTGAAGCCCTCTAATATCATGGTGATTCGTGATGGGCATGTAAAAATCACCGACTTCGGCATCGCGCGTATGGCATCGGCGGGCGTGCGTACGCAAACAGGTATGGTGTTGGGTTCGCCTAAATATATGTCACCTGAGCAAGTAATGGGCAAGCCGTTAGATCAACGCTCGGACATTTTTTCATTGGGTGTGATGCTGTACGAAATGTTGACGGGCAACGCGCCATTTAATGGCGACAATGTCAATTCCATCATGTATCAAACCCTGAATGCCGCCCCCGCCTTACCTAACACCATCAACCCTTTAGTGCCAGAAATGCTCAATTTTATTGTGGCAAAAGCACTGGCAAAAGGCGTGGATGATCGTTATCAAAATGCTAAAGATTTTGCGGCGGATTTACGTGCTTGCAAAGATACCCTGCCGCGCTCTAACGGCGGTATCAATGTGCAGCCTGCCGCGATAGGTGCGGAGGCGAAACTTCCCGATGCGATTTCATTTACGGCGAGTCTCGATGCCACGGATGAGCAGGCGCAAGCCGCAGCGACCACCAGTGGCTTATCTAAGAGTTTTGATTCCGCTGCCGCCACCATGAAGCTGGCAGCATTGACCTCCAGCAAAGAAGACATCGAGGATTTATCGAAGACGTTAAAAATGCCTAAGGCGAGTGCTGCTGAAATGCAAAAGTTAGCGCAACAAGCAAACGCCTTAGCCAGTGCCGCAGAAAAAGCCAGCCCTGTTCATTACAACAATCGCAATCAACGCGCCTCCGATAAAGGTAGTAATGCCATGCTGTTAGTTGGGCTATTTTTAGTCTTACTCGCGATTGTCGGTGTCATCATTTTTTAAGTTGTGACGGCGATGTCGTCGCAACTTTATTCCTTACACCCTTCTACCCTATTACGCATTTCTATTTGGCTGCTGCACGGTGCGGCACTGGCTGCGGTGCTGCTTTTCAGTCTAGCGTTTGCTTATCAAGGCTTGTTACTCACTTTGCTACTACTGAGCCTGATTGGGCAACTGCGTAGCCGTACGACCACCCTGCAACAACTACGTTGTTATCAAGATGACTGGACGCTGTTAGACAGTTCAGGCGCGTGCCGTGATGTAACGGTGTTGGCGAATAGCGTCGTGAGCCCGTATGCCATTTTTTTGCAGTTGCGTGATAAGCACAGCCAACAAAAATTGAGCTACCTTATTTTATTTGATGCGATGCCTAGTGCTGATTTTCGGCGTTTACGCGTGCAGCTTAAGCTGAGCTCGTTGTCGCCTTAGGTGGAAACAGGGATTTTGACAGACTCTTAGCGCGCGATACTTTAGTGGCGTAATAAGCTCAGCACGTTGCGGATTTCCTGCTTTAAGTGCGTCAAGCTAAATTCACTGTGCGTGGAGGGAATGGCAGAGGAGGGTTCATTTACATCGCCTATTTCATTATCCGCTAAGCGATGGCGTGCACCATTGATGGTAAATCCTTGCTCATATAACAACTCACGAATGTGTCGCACCAGCAATACTTCATGGTGTTGATAATAGCGTCGATTACCACCGCGCTTGAGTGGTTTGAGTTGGGCAAATTCTTGTTCCCAATAACGTAAAACATGCGCTTTCACGCCGCACAGTTCGCTGACTTCACCGATGGTGAAATAGCGTTTGGCTGGGATGGTGGGCAGTTCTGAATTAGGCTTGTGGATTTCCATGGTATGACTTTTCCACGGTGGTTTTTAGTTTTTGGCTAGGATGAAAGGTGACGACGCGACGGGCACTGATGGGAATTTCTTCGCCTGTTTTGGGGTTGCGTCCGGGACGTTGCGGCTTGTCGCGTAATTCAAAATTGCCGAAGCCTGACAGTTTGACACTTTCGCCGATTTCGAGCTGAGCGCGAATTTCTTCAAAGAAGGTTTCCACCATATCTTTGGCTTCGCGTTTATTTAATCCGACTTTTTCAAATAGTAAATCGGACAATTCTGCTTTAGTTAATGTAGGTGTCATGGCTTCCCTTAGTTGCGTAATTGCGCGCCGTGTTGTTGTAGTGCTGCGACTAATACTGCGATGCTGGTTTCGATTTCTGCATCCGTCAGATTTTTTTGAGTATCTTGTACTAACACTCGGAATGCAAGGCTTTTTTTGCCATTCTCCAAGCCCTTGCCGCGATACACATCGAACAGTGCAATCTCGTGCACCAGAGGTGCATGGGTGGCGATCATGGCATCTAACAAGGCAGCTGCGTTGACGGTTTCATCGACTACTACAGCGAGGTCGCGACGTACGGGTAAAAACTTAGCAATATCGGCTAGACGTGGCACACGGCTGGTCAGCAAAACCTCTAAGTCCAACTCAAACCACACGGGTGCGAGCGGCAAATCGTATTGCTGTTGCGTGTGCGGATGCAGCTCGCCTAACCAACCGATAGCGCGTTCGCCGACAAAAATTTGCGCGCTGCGACCTGGGTGTAGGGCGGGATGTTGCGCCGCGACAAAGCGCAGCGCGAGCGTACTAAATAAGGCTTCCACATCGGCTTTGACATCGTAAAAATCTACTGTGCGTGCTGTGATACCCCATTGCTCAGTTTGTTGCGTGCCATACGCCAAGCCTGACAAGCGTGAGGTTTGCACATAATTATTGTCAGATTTTGCGAAGCACGCGCCGACCTCAAACAAGCGCACGCGAGGCTGTTTGCGGTTCAAATTAAAGCGCAGCGCATCGACCAAACCGCCTATTAAACTGCTGCGCATCACCGCCAAATTACTGGCAATCGGATTTTGCAACGTCAGCGGATTTTCGTTGCCGCACAAGTCGCGTTCGGTCTGTTCCGCGAGAAAAGCGAGGCTGACAATTTCTTGATAATCGCGTGACACCAGCACTTGCTGGACGCGGCTTAACGGACGTTGCGACTCGCTGCAAGGCAACATGGTCAGCGACGTTTTAGGCGCGAGGGCGGGTATGTTGTCGTAGCCATAAAGACGCGCTAATTCTTCGACCAAATCGGCTTCGATGCTCATATCAAAACGGAAGCTGGGCGGGGTGACGCGGTAGTCATCGTCTAACAAAGGCCTCGTAGAGGCGGCGGTTGCCTCCTCGCCCGCTTGCGGGAGAGGATTGAGGAGAGGGTTGTTTGCAGTAAAGACGAATTGCAAGCGCGTCAACAGTGTTGCGATTTGTTCGTTGCTCAACGCAATACCCAAAATTCTTTCCACACGCGAGCGACGCAAGGCGATAGCGGGGCGAGTTGGTAAGGTGTTGCACACTGCGTTAATTGCGCCCACTTGTCCGCCGCAAATTTCCAGCAGTAATTGCGTGGCGCGTTCCATTGCACGTTGTGTCGCGGCAAAATCAACACCGCGTTCAAAACGGAATGACGAGTCAGTTGCCAAACCAAAGCGGCGCGCTTTGCCGACGATGGCATCGGGATGGAAAAATGCGGACTCTAGAAA
>JARCRQ010000084.1 GCA_029850585.1 Sideroxydans sp. | reverse complement strand
CTCCTTATCTATGCTCAAACGCGGTGCAGCCAATGCCTTGGACTGGTTTGGTTTAATGGTGTTTGTGCTGTTGGCGATTGCGCTGTGGTGGGGCTGGCTGGGCTTGTTAGATGACAACGGCGCAAAAATTACCCAAGTGTTGCGCGCTTACCAACCGAGTTTTATCCCTGTGCTTAATCTGACTGCCTTTGGTGTGGCGTTATTTGCCTCCTTGCTGTGGCTGGTGTTGGTGTGGCGGGTGGGACGTTCGATGCGCCGTGCGGTGGTGAATTGGGCGGCCGGCATGACCTTGATTTGGACACTGGCGATGACCTTGTGGCTGCCATGGCTCGATAGCGGCAAAAGTTATCGCAACATGGCGACCGCCTTGGAACAGGCTTTGCCTGACCATTACACCTGCATCCGCCGTGAAAATTTAGGCGATGGACAGCGCGCCATGCTGCATTATTTTGGCAATGTCCTCACCGAACTCGATGCGAAAAAACGCTGTGATTTACGCTTAGTGCAAGGTCATAAACTATCCAAGCCCTTGCTGGATGAAGCGCGCTGGCAAAAGATTTGGGAAGGCTCGCGCATGGATGATAAGAGCGAGCAATATCGGCTTTATAAGAAAGTAGCTAGTAGTTAGTCGCTAGTGGGACGGCACTGACCTGCCTCAGTGGAGCGGCGCGTTGCGCCTTACTGGGAGGTGGTCAGTCAGAGCAAGCTGGTTTTCCCACTTAGGCACGCAGTGCCGTTCCACTCACCACTCCCTTACCCGCTAACTCCCCTTGTGTAAGCGCAGTTGTGCGGCTTTTAGCGCGTCGGGCAAGCCTAGCAATACCAACACATCCCCTGCCAGTAGTTGCGTCTCGGCTAGCGGTTGTGCGCCGCGTATGCCGTGGCGACGCACGGCGTTGACTTCGACTTTTAATTCTGCCAACGCCATTTCCGCTAACGACTTGCCCACCGCAGCGTGGTCTTTTTTCAGATACACGCTCAAAAAGCGCGGTTGCAAATGGTCGTTGTCCTCGTCGCTGCTGAGCTGATTGAAATAGCCACGGAACACGGCGTAGCGATGCGCGCGGCTGGATTGAATTTGGCGGATGACGCGATTGAGTGGCACGCCCGCCATCAGCAAGGCTTGCGAGGCGAGCATCACGCTGCCTTCGACCACTTCGGCAACCACTTCCGCAGCCCCCGCTTGTTTGAGAACTTCGACATCGCTCTCGTCATTGGTGCGCACGATGACGGGCAAATCGGGGCGCAACGATTTAGCGTGATGCAAAATCGCTAACGCCGAGTGGCGATCTTTATAGGTAATCACCATCGCACTGGCGCGCATCAAGCCCGCCGCCATCAGCACTTCACGCTTCGCCGCATCGCCATACACCACGTTGCGTTTTTCTGCCGCTGCCACTCGCACACCATGCGAATCTAAGTCGAGCGCGATAAACGCTAAGTTTTCTTGCTCTAAAAAATTCGCTAGGGTATGGCCGCTGCGACCATAGCCGCAAATAATCACATGTGCTTTGCGTCCCATGCTTTGGATGGCGATTTGGTGCATTTGCATGGCGCGATTGGTCCACTCGGAAGCGGAAAAAAGTCGCGCAATCGCCTCGCCGTGTTGGATTAAAAAGGGCGCGCACAACATCGACAGCAGCATCGCCGCCAAGCTGATTTGCAAGGTGTCGGAGGCGAGTAGTTGCGCTTGATTGCCTAAAGTCAGCAACACAAAACCAAACTCGCCTGCTTGCGCTAGCCCTATACCACTGCGCAAAGCGGTGCCCCAATCTTGTTCGACTAGGCGTGCCAGCAAGGTGACGATGACGGCTTTGCAAATAATTAACACCATGACGGCGAACGCCACCCAGACTAAATTTTGCAGCACCAAAGCGAGGTTGAGTTTCATGCCGATCGTGACAAAAAATAGTCCGAGCAAGACATCGCGAAACGGTTTGATGTCTTCTTCGACTTGATAGCGATATTCGGTTTCCGAAATCAACATGCCCGCTACAAACGCGCCCAAGGCGAGTGACAGTCCCGCGAGTTCGGTGAGATACGCCAAGCCTAGCGTGATAAACAACACGTTGAGCATGAATAGCTCGGAAGATTTTTGCCGCGCGACCAGATGAAACCAGTGGCGCATTAAACGCGGCCCAAACACCAATAGCAGCACCAACACCAGCGTCGCTTTAAGCGTGGCAAATAATAAAATGGTGATGAGATTGGGCGAGTTTTGCCCGAGTGCGGGAATGATGATGAGCAGCGGCACGACCGCTAAATCTTGGAACAACAACACCCCCATCATTTGTCGACCATACGGCAAATTTAACTCGGCGCGTTCGACCAACATTTTGCTCACGATGGCAGTGGATGACATGGCTAAGGCACCGCCTAATGCCAAGCCTGTTTGCCAATTCATGTCGAATAAAGTTGCCGCGCCGAGTACCAGTAATAAGGTTACTAACACTTGCGCGCCGCCTAAGCCAAACACGGTGCGCTTCATTGCCATCAAGCGGCTCAAGCTAAATTCCAAGCCGATGCTAAACATTAAAAACACCACGCCGAATTCAGCCAGATGTTGTGTGCCAGGCGAGTTCGGCAACCAAGCTAGCGCGTGTGGGCCGATGACGATGCCGACGCTGATATAGCCTAGCATGGCAGGCAAATGCAGCAGACGGCACAGCACCACCACGAACACAGCGGAGGCTAATAAAATTAAAACTAAGGAGAGGGAATTGTCCATCAAGCGAAAAAAGTAGGTGGCGAGCTAAGCCCGATAATGCCGTAAAAGCGATGCCTTGCGCTAGTCATTTAGAGATACCGTTTCGTGTTATTCGTCACTCAAACGAATCTCGCTCACCACCATCTCGCCCATGATTTTTCCATCGCGATTAAGTTGGCTAATTTTCACGGGCAGCAAGCGGTAAGCCACGCCCAGCCAGACTTCTAGGCCTTCTTCATGGGGCGCATGAATTTTGCGAAAGGGAATTGCCATGATTTTTCCCATGCGGCTGTCGATTTCTTGTGCGTCGCCGATGTCGAGCCGATAGCGTTCTAATTTTTTACCGTTGCTAATCGAGAGTGAGAGCGCGTCTTGCGTCACATCTAGTTGCGACAGTTGATATAAAAAACTTAGAAAATCTTGGCTCAATGGTGGTAATGCCACGCTTGTGCCTGAGGAAAACTTGAGTTGTTGTTCGCTCCAATTAAATTCGGCGCGTTGTGTTTCTAAACCTGACGACGTGTCTTTGACCTCGATAAATTCGCTAGGAATCAAGCCGCGCGCTGAGTAGTCGCCATGACTGGTTTGGTCGAGATTAAATTTTTTCAACAGCCCGACGACACCCGTGGCACGCACTGTGGCACTGAGCGTGTAGTGATTATTTTCATCCACCTCTAAACGGTGCGTCGCCTCACCGATTTTGAAACTGCTGCCTTGATAGACGTTGAATTTGAGCTGCGCATGTTTGGGTAGCGGGTGCGCAGGGGCAATCGCTTCGGGAGGCGACGTCTCCGTGGCAATCACTGGCGCAATTTCCGTGGCTGACGGCACGGCTGCCGAATTGCCTGTCTCGCTGAGTTCATCCAACGCAGGCGGCGCAGGCTCTACAGAAACTGGCGCAGCGATAGGTTCAACAGGCGCGGGTTTAGGGCGCGGTTTAGGACGAACTGGTTTGGGGTGTGCTGCGCGCGCAGGCAACGCTTCTAGTTTCGCCAGCAG
>JARCRQ010000083.1 GCA_029850585.1 Sideroxydans sp. | reverse complement strand
TAATTGTCCGCTTTCGGAGCTAGGCAAAACGGTGGTGAAACACGGTGTGACCATCGTGGGCGAAGCGAATTTGCCTGGCTTAGTTGCCACCGATGCGAGCGCGTTTTATGCGCGCAATCTGCTCAATTTCCTCAATCTGTTGTGCGACAAAACAGGCGTGATGAACGTCAATGTGGCGGACGACATTATTGCGGGAACGCTGTTGTGTAAAGACGGCGCGGCGTTTGTGCCTGCCCCAGTCAGCAAATAATTTAGGAGTAAAAATATGAACGAACTGGTTGATCCATTTGTATTGAATTTAATCGTGTTTGTGCTGGCGATTTATGTTGGCTATCACGTGGTTTGGAACGTCACACCCGCACTGCACACGCCTTTAATGGCAGTGACTAACGCGATTTCGGCGATTGTGATTGTTGGCGCGATGTTGGCAGCAGCATTGACCGAAACGGGCTTAGGTAAAACCATGGGTGTGTTGGCGGTGGCACTGGCTGCCGTGAATGTATTCGGCGGATTTTTGGTGACGCGGCGCATGTTGGCGATGTTCAAGCGCAAAGAGAAAAAAGTCGCAATCGAGGGGAGCGCGCAATGAGTATGAATGTGGTGACTTTGCTCTACCTTGTGGCGAGCGTGTGTTTTATTCAGGCACTGAAAGGTCTGTCGAATCCGAATACGTCGATACGCGGCAACATTTTCGGCATGACGGGGATGGCGATTGCCGCGCTCACTACGGGCGCGCTGATTGTCAATTTGTCAGGTTCGCTGAGCGGTTTGGGTTATGTGTTGGCGGCGTTGTTGGTCGGCGGCACAGCGGGTGCCGTGATGGCGAATCGCGTCGAGATGACAAAAATGCCTGAGCTGGTGGCGTTTATGCACAGCATGATTGGGCTGGCGGCAGTGTTTATCGCCGTGGCAGCCGTCGCAGAACCGCACGCCTTGTTACACGGTTTGGCGAAAGGCGCTGCGATTCCAACGGGCAATCGTTTGGAATTATTTTTAGGTGCCGCAATCGGTGCGATTACTTTTTCGGGTTCGGTGATTGCCTTCGGTAAGTTATCAGGCAGCTACAAATTCCGTTTATTCCAAGGCGCGCCCGTGCAATTTGCGGGGCAGCATTATCTCAATCTAGCGATTGCTTTAGCGATGCTGGGTATGGGTGCAGCGTTTATGTTTAGCGAAAGCTGGACGGCGTTCTTTACCATGCTGGCATTGGCGTTCGTGTTGGGTGTGTTAATCATCATTCCGATTGGCGGTGCAGATATGCCCGTGGTGGTGTCGATGCTGAATTCCTATTCAGGTTGGGCGGCGGCGGGGATTGGTTTTTCGCTGAACAACGCCATGCTGATTATTGCGGGTTCATTGGTCGGTAGCTCAGGTGCGATTCTGTCTTACATCATGTGCAAGGCGATGAACCGCTCGTTCTTTAACGTGATTTTGGGCGGCTTTGGTGGCGCGCCTGATGCGGGTGCGGCGGCTTCGGATGGCGTACAAAAAACCTATCGCAGTGGCAGCGCGGACGATGCAGCGTTCTTAATGGGCAACGCGGACTCGGTGATTATCGTGCCAGGCTATGGTTTGGCAGTGGCGCGTGCGCAACATGCGATTAACGAAATGTCCAAGCTGCTCACCGAAAAAGGCGTGAAAGTGCGTTACGCGATACACCCTGTCGCAGGGCGGATGCCGGGTCACATGAACGTGTTGCTGGCAGAAGCAGAAGTGCCTTACGAGCAAGTCGTGGAGATGGACGAAATCAACAACGAGTTTGCCGATACCGATGTGGTGCTGGTGATCGGCGCGAACGACGTGGTTAACCCCGCCGCGAAGAACGATCCTGCTAGTCCGATTTATGGGATGCCGATTTTGGATGTGTATAAAGCGCGCACCGTGTTGGTCGTCAAACGCAGTATGGCAGCGGGTTACGCGGGACTGGATAACGATTTGTTCTACCTCGACAAAACCATGATGGTGTTTGGCGATGCGAAGAAAGTCGTCGAAGACGTGATTAAGTCACTCGCTTAATGAGCACCTTCTAAATAAGAAAGCCGCACCTAGCGGCTTTTTTATCGGCATCAATTTTTTTGTGAACGACCCAGCTAAAAATAAGTAATACGATTAGGAGAAACCATGGCACGCCCCGAGAGAAATCGTTTAGGCGATTTAATTGTGATGCAAAAAATCATTTCGCAAGAACAGTTAGAGTTTGCGTTAACCCAACAAAAACGAACAGGACGCAGACTGGGGCGGGTCTTGGTTGAAAATGGTTTTGCCACTGAAGATCAGGTCTCCGAGGCACTTGCCAAGCAACTGGACATCCCGTTTATCAATCTCAAGTATTACAACATCAACCTTGATTTGATTCGCTTACTGCCTGAAAGTCAGGCGCGGCGTTTTCATGCGATTGTGCTGGAAGTGCGCAATGGGCAGCTGCTGGTGGGGATGGTTGATCCCGCCGATTTATTTGCTTTTGATGAGTTAACGCGCTTATTGAAACGCGATATTTCAATCGCGGTGGTGAATGAAAGCCAGCTGCTCGAAAGTATTGATCGCGGTTATCGCCGTACCGAAGAAATCACAGGGCTGGCACACCAGTTGAGTGCTGACTTGGGCGAAAGTTATATTGACTTTGGTGCGCTGACCGATAGTGCGGGCGTGGAAGATGCGCCTGTCGTGAAGCTGCTACAAACCATGTTTGATGATGCGACGCAAGTACGCGCATCAGATATTCATATCGAACCACAAGAAGGGCGTTTGGTGATTCGTTTCCGCATTGATGGCGCGTTGCATTTACAAATGGAAGCTGATAATAAAATTGGTCCCGCTTTGGTGTTGCGCTTGAAGTTGATGTCGGGTTTGGATATTTCTGAAAAGCGTTTGCCGCAAGATGGACGCTTTCAAGTTCGCGTGCGTGCGCAAGGCGTGGATGTGCGTATCGCCACTTGCCCCACGCAAAATGGCGAAGCGGTTGTGATGCGACTGTTGCGTCAAGAAGGTGGCATGGTGAGTTTGGATAATTTGGGGATGCCCGCCGCGATGTTGCAGCGATTCCGCGAAATTATTCGCCGCAGTAATGGCATGATTTTGGTGACGGGCCCTACGGGTAGCGGAAAAACCACCACCTTGTATGCCGCGCTGGCGGAAATTAACACCATCGACCAAAAAATTATTACCGTTGAAGATCCCGTCGAATATCGCTTGCCAGGAATTAACCAAGTGCAAGTGAATGAAAAAATTGACTTGAGCTTTTCGCGCGTATTGCGTTCCACTTTACGGCAAGATCCTGATGTTATTTTGATTGGGGAAATGCGCGATGAAGAGACCGCGCAAATTGGCTTGCGTGCCGCGATGACGGGTCACTTGGTATTTTCTACGCTGCATACGCGCGATGCAGCACGAACGTTATTTCGTCTAGTTGATATGGGTACGCCGCGCTTTATGGTGGCGACTTCAGTGCAGGCGGTGATTGCACAACGCTTGTTGCGCCGTGTTTGTGAAAGTTGCCGCAGCCCTTACACGCCGAACTCGCAGGAAGCTGAGTGGCTTAAAAACGAAGGTGTGCAAGCCGAGCAATGGGGAAATTTGGCGCAAGGGCGCGGTTGTTCGCATTGCAATGGCACGGGCTATCACGGCCGCATGGGGGTGTATGAAATGCTGGAAATGGGGCGCGAAATGGTCGAGGCGGCCGCGCATGACAGCGTGCAACATTTTATGCAGGTAGCGAATCAGAAATTGCAGGGCAACACCATGCTAGATCATGGTCTAGAGCTGCTCCAGCAGGGGAAAACTTCGGTGGCAGAGCTGATGCGCATTAGCAATCAAACTGAGGAATAACCATGAGTGTATTTTCTTATACGGGGCGCAATGCTCAGGGCGAATTAGTCAGCGGTAGCTTGGAAGGCAATGACAGCAACGTAATTGCCGATCAACTGTTCAATACGGGCGTGACCCCGTTGCAAATTAAATTACTACATAACGCCAGCACCGAGCAGGCAGGCAGTGCTAAATCTTGGTTGCAACGCAAAATGACCGAGCAGCCGATTACGCAGCTCGATTTGATGCTGTTCAGCCGTCAGATGTACACCTTGCTTAAAGCGGGCGTACCCATCATGCGCGCCTTGGCGGGGCTGCAAGAATCTACCTCTAATCAGCAATTCGGCTTGGTGTTGCAAGACTTGCGCGAAAGTCTAGACAGTGGACGTGAATTGAGCGCGGCGATGCGTCAGCATCCCAACGTATTCACGGCTTTTTATGTGAGCATGGTGCAAGTCGGTGAAATGACGGGGATGCTGGATGAAACCTTTATTCGGCTGTACAACTACTTAGATTTTGAGCGCGACATGCGCGAGCGCGTCAAAGCCGCGATGCGTTATCCGAGTTTTGTGGTGATGGCAATGGCGATTGCGATTGTGATTATTAACTTGTTCGTGATTCCTGCTTTCGCCAAAGTCTATGCGGGCTTTCATGCTGAATTGCCGCTGATTACCAAGCTACTCATCGGTTTTTCAGAATTTATGGTGAGCTACTGGTACATGATGTTGGCGTTGTTAGGCTTGGGCGTGGCAGGCATCCGCTATTACATCAACACCGTGGATGGTCGCTTCAAATGGGATCGTTATAAATTTCAACTGCCCGTCGTTGGTTCGATTATTTTGAAGGCAACTTTGGCGCGTTTCGCGCGTAGCTTGGCACTCTCATTCAAAAGCGGCATCCCTATTTTGCAAGGCATGAGCGTGGTGAGCATGGTGGTGGATAACGAATTTATGCGTAGCCGCGTCGATCAAATGCGCGATGGTATTGAGCGCGGTGAAAGCATCTTGCGCACGGCAATGGGCGCGAAAGTGTTTAATTCAGTGGTGTTGCAAATGATTGCCATTGGTGAGGAAACGGGCGACATGGATGGCTTGATGTTTGAGATTGCCGATATGTATGAGCGCGAAGTGAAATACGAAGTTGAGGCATTGAGCTCAAAAATCGAACCTATCTTGATAGTCGCGCTAGGTATTTTGGTATTGATTTTGGCCTTGGGCGTATTTTTGCCGATGTGGGATTTGGGCAAAGCGGCGATGCACTCATGATGAACAGGCTGTTCAGAGTACGACCAGCTGGGGTGCGCCCGCCTAAGCGCACACAGGGCTTTAGCTTGTTTGAGTTGATTGTGGTGGTGATTGTCATCGGCGTGTTATTTGTGCTCTTTGCCAATCGCATTATTTCTTATCAAGAGCTGGCAGAAAAAGCTGCGATGGAAACGACCGTGGGCAACCTACAAAGTGCCTTGAACTTACAGTTTGCGCAGATTCAAACGCGCGGACAGTCAAGTGATGTGGACATGCTGCTGCTAGACAATCCGATTAAATGGCTGCAAAAAGTGCCGAGCAATTATGCGGGCGAATTTTACGATGCAAGCCCGCGTAGTGTCGCGCCAGGGCGTTGGTTGTTTGATTTGAAATCGCGCGAATTGATTTACGTCATGCAGCACACCGAACATTTTCACCCCAATGCAACAGGGCGATTGTGGATACGCTTTCACGCGCTGCGCCAAGATCAAAAATCGGTGCTGGTTTCCTTGCAAGACGCACCCCGTCAACTCACCGCTGTATTGTTTGAACCCGTTGAACCCTATGCTTGGTATTAGTCTGAACTGAGGAGAGCTGTCATGCAAAATAGTGCAATCGAAATGTTGTTATGGCGCGACCTCGCTATATTTCTACTGATATTTGCAGGGTTAGGCTTGCTGTTAGGCGCGTTGTTAGTGTTTAAGCCACAGCTTTTTGTGCCGCTTAATCAGCTCGCAAATCGCTGGGTTTCGCTGCGTTATATCAGCCGCCTATTCGACCAAACTTTTAGCATCGAACGCTGGTTCTATCGGCATCATCGCGTCATGGGCATCGCGGTGATGCTAGGCGCCAGCTATTTTCTGTATTACTTTTTCGTCACATACGACAAAGCGCAGGTGCTGCTGCATTTGAGCCGAAACTCATCAGTCATTTTGCTAGACACGCTGTTGGACGCAATGTTGTTGGCGGCAAAAATCGGCGGAGGGTTGGCGTGGCTAGCGGGTTTAATCATCTTGCTACGCCCTAGCTTATTGCGCGGTATCGAGAAAAAATCAAATCGTTGGGTGTCGATGCGGCGTGCCACTAAAGTGTTCGATGTGCCGCGCGTCGGGCTGGATGAATGGGTGATGCGCCATGCCCGTTCAATGGGCTATATGCTGTTATTAAGCAGCTTGTATTTGTTGTTTACGATGTTCCGTTTGCTGGTGTAATTTGACCGTTTATCGGTAACTGTTCATGGTGTGGCTTAAATGGTTGCACCTGTTAGCAAGTTCCAATACAGTGCCACGTCTGGTGAAATTCGTGCTGCGGCAAGTTGGAATCCAGATAGTCAATTCTCAACTATATGAGAACTATAACGGGGCTGCGGCCCTTAATTTATTAAGGCTCAAACGGGCTTTAACTTTTAGGAGAAATAACATGAACAAGCAACAATCTGGTTTTACTTTGATTGAATTGGTAATGGTAATTGTGATTTTGGGTATTTTGGCAGCGACAGCTTTGCCGAAGTTTGTGAATCTTTCTGCGGATGCTAAAGATGCCGCGTTGAAAGGTATGGCTGGGGCTTTGTCATCGGGCAATGTCATCAATTATGGGGCGCGTAGTGCAAATGGCGTAAAAGGTATTGCGGTTGCAAACTGCTCTGCTGCCACAGCATTTGTAGATCCAGCTTTGCCTGCTGCTGACTACACGATTACGGCTGCTCCTGTAGCTCTTGATACAACCGTTTCTTGCACATTGACACCAACAGCAGCGAAGCTGGGCACTCTTGTAAGTACTACATTTAGCGTAACAGGTATCAATTAATATTTTTGTAAAAATCTTTAGTTGATAAGAAGTTCGTGTAACACCGCGTAACTTCTTGTACAGGCAGTTTTTGCCTGTGCAACAAAAAACAGGGGCGACCCAATTCGTTCCTGTTTTTTATTGCGCAGTCCTCTGGTAAGTGTCGCTTTTGTGAGCCTTACATTGAAAGGTTTTATTTTGTTACTAACCATCATGCCGTCCGCTTGTTCACCTGACTTTGCACTCACCGCGCATCGTGTGGCGCGCCCAGCGCAGCGCGGTTTCACGATGGTTGAGTTGGTGATGACCATCGTGATTTTGGGCATTATTTCTGCGGTGGCGATTCCTAAATTTTTTGATAGCAACGTGTTTAAGTCGCGTGGCTTTGCCGACCAAGTTAAAGCCACGCTGCGCTATGCGCAAAAAGCTGCGATTGCGCAACATCACTTTGTCTGCGTTGCCGTCGCGGCTAACGCGATCACCTTAACGCAAGGCACAACCGCTGCCTGTGGTGGCGCACTGGCAGGCTATGCGCCTGTCAGCGCACCCAACGGCATCACCGTGAGCAATGCCAACTTCAGTTTCGATACCCTAGGCAAACCCAGTGCCGCACAAAGCCTCACCGTGAGCGGCACTGCCGCTCCCCTCGTCGTAGAAGCGGAGACCGGTTATGTGCATTAAGTTCAGGAAGCATTTCGTATGAATATGTTCGAGCTCATTAAGCTATTGATACAGTCCAAGGTTGATTTTGTGCTGGTGGGTGGGTTGGCGGTTGCCTTGCAGGGTTATCAACGGGTGACGATGGATGTTGATGTGGTGTTGGCGATGGACGAGGCGAATCTGCAAAATTTCATTGCGACTGCTAAATCTGCTGGTTTGTCTCCCACTATTCCCGTTCCCATTGATTCGTTGGCGCAGCCTGAATTGATGGAGCAGTGGTTTCGTGAAAAAGGGATGCTGGCGTTTAGTTTGCGTACCAATACAACGAGAGCTTTGGTGTTGGACGTGTTGGTTAAGCCCGTGGTGTCGTTTGCTGAGTTACGGCGGGATGCCACTATGATTATGGTGGGAGCACTTGAAATCCCAGTGGCATCTGTGGCGCACCTGATTGAGATGAAAACGGGGACGGGGCGAGGTAAGGACATGATTGATGTCGAAGAGTTGAGGAAGATTCAATCCCAAAAATGACAACAGCGGAACAAAATTTCCAATTGCTACAGGAAATCTCGGCGAACCGCGATTTCCTCTTGAGTGCTTACGAACAAAATCCAGCATTGCTTAAACATGCCGAGCCACGCATCAAGCAATTGTTTGATAAGTCGTGGGGGCAACAAGAACGCTCTTCAGAGCAAGTGTCATTTGCCGCGCAGCACGGTGCTAGCCTCATTGAACTCATCATGTTTATCGTGATTGTCAGCGTGGCATTGGCGGGGATTTTGTTGGTGATGAACACCACCACCAAAGGCAGTGCTGACCCCTTAATACGCAAGCAAGCCTTAGCGGCTGCCTATTCGATGTTGGAAGAAATTGAGTTGCAAGATTTTAATTCGGCGGCGGGGGTAACCGCAGCGGTGACTCAGGCTAACCGCGCTGCTGCCTATCACATCATTAAAGATTACCAAGGGTTTAATACCGCCAGTGTGTTTGCCTTATCCGATGCGGCAGCGGCAACTCCTGTGCTGCCCAATTATGCGGTTAAGGTTGCCGTCACCAACGTAGCGTTAGGCGCAATTCCTGCTGCGAGCGCGGTGCAAATTGATGTGACGGTTACCTCGCCCAGTGGCGAGGCGATTACCGCAACCGCTTATAGGACGGCTTATTAGATGATGACGCTTCATCCTGCTCAGATGAATCACCCTGCCAGCAAAGGCTTTACGCTGGTGGAGCTGATTATTGTCATTGTTATCACGGGCATCCTCGGCAGTATGGTGGCGGTGTTTCTAAAAGCCCCGATTCAGCAATATATGGATGTGTCGCGCCGCGCTGAGTTGACTGACATTGCCGATACCGCGCTGTATCGCTTAGCGAGCGACATCAGCACCGCTGTGCCGAATAGCGTGCGCATCGCGGGCTGTACTGCCGCCACGCCTTGTGTCGAGTTTTTGCCTACTAAAGGTGATGGTAACGGCGGGGGACGCTATCGTGCGCTGGCTGACCCTGCGAATGCTTTGAGTGATGTGTTGGACTTCACGATTGCCGATGGCAGCTTTGACATCATTGGCGCGCCGATGACTTTTGCGGCGGGGGATTACATCGTGTTGGGTAGCACGCAGTCGAATGGTGCACCCGCCTATGACGTGTCCGCAGCGGGGGTGTTGCGCAAGTACACCGGAGTCGCGGCTGCGCAGGCGAATGTTGCGATTACGCCGACGCAGTTCCCCGCCTTTGCTCAGCTTGCTTCGCAGCGTTTTGATGTGGTGGATGGTCAGCAGCAGGCAGTGACTTTTTCCTGTGAAGGGACGCTAGGGACGTTGGATGTGAATGGTGATGGGCAGGCAAAATTATGGAAACACTGGGGCTATGGTGTTAATGCCACGCAGGCTGCGCCGCTTGCTTTGTTGGGTAGCCGTGCGCTGCTGGCGGATAAGCTGAGTGGCTGTAGCATCGCTTATAGCCCAAACAATCAGCGTATGGGTTTGTTGGGAGTCTGGCTCACGCTGACCAGCAAAAATGAGAGCGTGAGTCTGTATCACGAAATTCATGTCAACAACATCCCATGAAAAATACCATGCAACGCGGCTTTAGTTTAATTTCGGCGATTTTTTTGCTGGTGGTGATTGCGGCACTCGGCATGTTTGCCGTGACGCTTTCTACCACGCAACATCAAAGCCAAACCATGGAGATGATGGGGGCGCGTGCGTATCAAGCGGCTTTGGCGGGTGTGGAGTGGGCGGCATATCAAGTGGGCAATAGCCCTGCGAATGCTGTCGCGCCCATAGGCTGCACGCAAACCTTAACGGGCTTGGGCGGTAATTTGAGCGCGTTTAGTGTGGCAGTGAGTTGCACAGCAGTTTCGGCCGTCGAAGGCACAACAACAGTTTGGGTTTATGAAGTGGTCGCAAAAGCAAGTGCGGGCGGAGTGGCGGGTGATGCGAATTACACCGAGCAAGTCGCGACATCCAAATTAGTAAAATAGTGGTTAAAAAATTAAGTTAATTTTGGGAGAGAGAAAATGATGCTAAAGCAAATTAATTTGGCGGTATTTGGCTTGATGGGTGTGATGGCGATGGGCTCGGTGCAAGCCGCCGTGTGTACCGTGAATAACGGGCTGCTCAATCCGCCGAATGCCAATGTTCAGATGAATGGTGTGGCAGGTGTGCCAGGCTTGGTGATTGGGGTGGGTAATCCTAATTGTCAGGTTGCGCCTTGCGCTTTGAATAACAATGCGGGCGTGGCTTATGTCAATGGCGTAGCGGCGACACTGCCCGCTGGAACAAACCAGCTCAATGCCGTAAGCGTGGCGAGTACCAGTTATGCCGTGGCGGTGGGTGAAAAAATCGGCAATGCACCGCCTCCGTTAGTGCAATTTAACGGTACGACTTGGTCGGTGATGCCCACTGCGGGAACGCCGCCTGTGCAGGACGTGTTGGCAGTTAAAACCTACGGACCAACGCAAACTTATGCCGCCGATAAAACAGCTATTTATTTTTTCAATGGTACGGTTTGGACACAGCAACAAGCCGCACCAGCGAATGCGAATTTCGTAGGCATGTGGGGCGATGCCACGACTATTTATGTTTTGGCAGATAACGGTATGGTTTACCGCAAAGCAGTTGGCACACCGCCGACTGCTTGGACGTTGCTGGTTGCCCTCAATAATCCAGCAGGTGCGCAATACAAAGCGATTACGAGCGATGGGGCGGGTAATCTTTATCTGACGGGGCAAACTAATAACGGCGGCTTTATCAGCAAAATTGCTGCTGCGACAGGTGCTGCGCAAGCGGGTTTCCCTGTTTTGACGACCGCACAAATGAACGCTATTGCGGTGAATCCCGTGACCGGTGTGATTACCGTGGTGGGGGATGCGAACGCTGCGAACAACGCGAATGGTGCGGTGGCAACCGTGAACCCGAATGGTACTGGGTTGACACAACCCGCCGCGACCGCTAACACCAACCAAATTAACGGTGTGTATATTGCCCCGAATGGCACGACCTATATGGCGGGACAGACGGCGGCGGGCTGTACTGCGCCCGTGCCTACCGTGGATCACATTGAGATTCAGCATACTGGCGGTGGACTGACTTGCTCGCCCGCAACAATCACACTGCGCGCGTGTGCGGATGCGGCTTGTGCCACGCTATTCACAGGTGGCGGCGTGACGGTCACTGCCTCCCCCGCAGGTGTGCCTGTCACCATTGGTGCGACAGGTTCAGCGACGACCACCGTTCAGCAGTCAACCGCAGGGGCGGTGCTTTTGAGTGCGACTGCCAATCCCGCAGCGGCGGCAGCCACGACGTGCTTGAACACGCTCACCAATACAGCGAGTTGCGCAATGACGTTTAGTACGGCGGGTTTCGTGATTACTGCGCCTAATCACACTGCTTGTACGAATGCGCCAGTCACCATCGAAGCGATGCAAGCAGGCACCGCCAATCGTTGTGTACCTGCCTATAGCAACGTCACTCAGCCTGTGAACTTGAGCCTCGCTTACAGCAACCCAACCACTGGCACAAAGTCCGCTATGGTTGCGACGGGACCCATCAGCACCGTGGCAAGCGTGCATAACCTAGCCTTCGATGCCACGGGTAAAGCCACCTTGGCGTTGAGCTATCCCGATGTAGGACAAGTTACTTTGAATGCGAACGGCACGGCGCCGACTGGTGCTGCTATGACGGGGAGTGGTATGTTTATCGCCGCCCCTGCTGCGTTTACGGTGACGGCTATCACCGCCGCGCCCATCAAGGCGGGCAACAACTTTAACGCGACGCTGACCGCTATGACAGGCGTAGGTACAGCTTGTCCTGCTGCTGTTGCCGCGCCTAACTTCGGTAAGGAAAGTACCCCGCAAAGCGTGGCGTTGACACATGCCTTAGTTAGCCCAGTAGGCGGTAATGCAGGGTTGTTGACGCAAGCATTCGGTGCCTACAACAACGGCGCGAGTGTGGTGACTTTGACTTGGAGTGAAGTGGGTAACATCAACCTGAATGCGGCACTGACGGGCGGCGCGTATCTGGGCTATGTCACCGCACCTACAGGCACAGCGGCAGTGGGTCGCTTCACGCCTGAGCATTTCGACACGGCGGTGATGAACGGTTGCTTGGGCTGCGGTTTCACCTACTCTGGGCAAGCCTTCACCAGCGTCGTCAGTGCGAAAAATTTGGCGGGTGGCACAACACTGAATTACGACAACGCAGGCGGCTTTGCTAAAGCGGTGACGCTCAGTGACGGCAATGCCAACACAGTAGGCACATTGAGCAATGCCGCTGTGGCGGCGACTGCCTTCAGCGCAGGGGTTGCGACGCTGAACAATCCTGTTTATACCTTTGCGATTGCCAAGACCGTGCCCAGCATCATCAAGCTGCGCGCCGTGGATGCTGATTTAGTCAGCTCCTTGCGTACCTTGCCTGCGGTGGGCATTGAAGGTGTCAGCGAGATTCGTAGCGGACGCATGAGTATCAGTAATGAATACGGTTCTGAATTGCTACCTTTGACCACTAGGTTTGAAGCTCAGTATTGGAACGGTACAAAATATGTGATTAGTAACACGGACAACGCCAGTGCGTTTAATAGTAATTTGAGCGGCGCGGGTGGCAATCTCGTGGCAACTATTGCTACTACTCCTTTGGCAATGGCTAACCTTAGCGTCGCTGCACCTGCTCTGGGTGTGCCAATAAATGGGGTGCGCATGGTGACGTTGAATGCGCCAAACGTCACGGGGAGTGCGGATTTATCGCTCAATGCCCCCGCCTACTTACTGAGCGGCAGCAATGCGGCAGCAATCAACCCTAGTTTGCCTGGACGTGTCAGTTTTGGTGTGTATAGCGGCAACAAAACCTTTGTTTATCGCGGGCGACGTGGTCGCTAAATTGCAGTGATGACGTGTTTGGTTACGACTGAACACGCTGACTAAGCAACAGCCCTCAAGCAATTGGATTGCTTGAGGGCTGTTATTTTTTATGCACATCATGTTTTGCTGGCGGGTTTGGCTTAGCTTGCGAGTTTGTAGTGCCGCAAGGCTGGATAAATTTTTGCAAATTTACCGTGAATTCAATTGACAGTCGTTGCTGGTTAAACTAAGTTCCACAGCTTATGAAAAATCCATTTATCTCTAAACTTTTGCGTACTAAGTCAGCGGACGGAGTCGGCTTCGCGCTGGATTTAGAGAGGGCGGATCGCGGTGTGTATTGTGCGGCGATTAAACTCACGGGGATGCGTCCCAAAGTGCTGCGTTGCAGCTATCACGCAACGGGCAAAGTCAGTCCCGATAGTTTAGAAAAAGTCTGTCGCGAAATTGGCTTTTTGGAGCAGCCTTTGACCAGCTTGTTACCACTGGACGACTATCAAATTTTGCTGATTGAAGCACCTGTCGTGCCAGAAGATGAGTTAAGAACCGCGATTCGTTGGAAAATTAAAGATGCCTTGAATTTTCATGTGGATGATGCAACCGTCGATGTCTTAAAAATTCCTAAAGACGGCGCAGAGCGCACGCAGTCTTTGTATGCCATTGCGGCAAATAATAAAACGATTAAGCAACGCATTGAGTTATTTGAACGTGCCAAACAAAATCTTAAAGTAATTGATGTGCATGAAACTGCGCAGCGTAATGTGGCGTGTTTGTTTGAAAAAAACGAGACGGCTGTGGCACTGCTGGCAATTGACGAGCAGGGCGGTTTACTAACCTTTACGGCAGGCGGCGAATTATATTTGTCGCGTCGTATTGAAATTAGCGCAGGACAAATGCGTGAGGTCGATGAAGTCTTATTGCGACAAGTTTTTAATCGAATTGAGTTGGAGTTACAACGCTCCTTAGATTATTTTGATCGCCAACATAATCACTTGCAGGTTGATTTAGTGTTGGTGTGTGCGGCGAACCAAACCCAGTTGGTGGCGTTTTTGCTTGAGATGTTAGATGTCAAAGTGGCGGCTTTGAATTTAGCGCAAGTGATGGATATTAGCGACGTGCCAGACTTAGCCGACAGTGAATTTTTAAGCCATGCTTTGCCAGTGATAGGCGCGGCTTTGCGCCAAGAAAGCCGCGCTTTATGAGTCAGCAAATCAATTTATTTAATCCGATTTTTATGCAGCAACGAAAGTATTTTTCGTTGTCGGCAATGGTGCAGTCATTAGCTTTAATCGTAGTGGGTGCATTATTGTTTTTCGTTTTTGCTTGGTATCAAGTGCGTCAGCTGGATGCGCAAAATATCGCCAGTCAGTTACGCTTAAACAGTGATCAAATGCAGGTGGCTAAATTAGAAACTGAGTTTTCACCTGAGTTGAGCAATCGCCAGCGTCAAGAAGAAATCCAGCAGTTGCAAGCCCAATTAGAAGAATCTACCCAATTAGTTAATACCTTGAAATCGGGCGTAATCGGTAACACGGTGGGCTATTCGCAATACATGAGCGCGTTTTCGCGGCAAGTTTTGCCAGGCTTATGGTTGACTGGCTTTGATGTTAGGGGAGGGGATGCCGCGCAAATCGGCATTACGGGCGCGGTGGTCGATGCGAAGTTGCTGCCTAGTTACATTCAGCGTTTAAGTGCTGAAAAAAGTATGCAAGGTAAATCATTTACTCATTTGAAAATGCAGCAGGTAAAAAGTATCCCCAGCAAAGATAGTTTGATGCCCCCCGTGCCGCGTTTTATTGAGTTCACTTTGCAATCAAGTATAGATAGCGAGGCAAAGAAATGAAGACTGCTTGGGAGGCGGCAAGCAATAAAGTGGACGCGCTGTCATTGCGCGAACGGGGCATTATTTTTACGGCTTTGGCGTTTGTGTTGGTTACGCTCATCAATACCGCCTTGCTTGAACCGTTGTCGGTGAAGCAAAAGAACATCAGCGCGGAGATGTCGCAACGTCAGGAAAAATCTAAAGAGCTGCAAGCTAAAGCGGAGGCCTTAATTGAAGCCAAAAAGCATGATGAAAATTCGCCGTTGCGCGTGCAAATTGAGCAGTTAAAGCAACAAATTGCCGCGCAAGATAGTGATTTGCAACAACGTCGTGAACGCCTAGTTGCACCAAATCAAATGGCGCATTTGTTAGAGCAAGTGTTAAGTAAAAATGCGCATTTGCAATTAGTCTCGCTCAAGACCCTACCCGTGAGTTTGCTGATAGAGAATAAAAATGCAGCGGCGAGCGGCGTACCTGCTACACAAGCCAACAATGCTGCCCCGCAAATTTACAAACATGGCGTTGAAGTGACGATACGCGGTGGTTATTTAGAGCTACTGCAATATGTGCGAACTTTAGAAAAATTACCCACGCAAATGTATTGGGCAGATGCCAGTTTGTCAGTAGAGAAGTACCCTGACGCGGTATTTACTTTGACTTTGTACACCTTAAGTTTTGAAAAAATATGGCTAACTGTTTAACCCCGCGTATCTGCTGTTTAGGCTTGCTGATGAGCTTGGCTGCGCCGCTTGTGGCACAAGAGCTGCTTGATCCGACACGTCCAGCGGTGTCCTTGGAAAGTGCCAGTGGCGTGGCGGCGGTGCAAGCGGCTAGCGAAGCAGATGGCGCACAAGGATTGAGCTTAATTATGATTCAACCGAATCGCCGTGCCGCCGTAATAGATGGTCGTGTGATTGAGTTAAATGGACGTTACGGCAAGTTCAAATTGCTTGAAGTGAATGAAGATTATGTCGTATTGCAATCCGCCGATGGACCGCGCGTGATGCGCTTGTTTCCTGCGGTGAATATGACCGTTGCGTCGCGTAGCCCCGCAATGAAAGCATCCGAGCCAATCAAAGCAGGGACGCGTCACGCCGCCCCCGTTACCCCAGTTAAGGAGAAGAAATGAATCGCTCATTATGGCTAAGCATAGCCATGCTTGTGTTGCTGGCAGCCTGCACAACACCTAGTAGTCCCAATCTCGCCAGTGAAACGATACAGCGAGAAATGGGGCAGGCGGTTGAAGAGTCTAAAAAAGCCCAGCAGTCTGATTTGGTCAATGCCGCTTTGTTGCCGCCGCTGTCGTTAGCGATGCCTAAAATTGATAACAAATCATTAGACAGTAAGTTTGATTTGTCGGTCAGCAATACACCCGCCAGCCAAGTATTTATGGCGATTGTGTCGGGTACGCGCTACAGCATGTTGTTACACCCCGATGTCAGCGGCAACATTTCGCTGCACTTGAAAGATGTCAGTGTTTTTGAAGCGTTAGAAACTATCCGTGAGCTGTACGGTTACGACTACAAGGTGGATGGCGCGAGAATTTATATTCAATCCGTTGCCTTGCAAACGCGTATTTACCAAGTGAATTATTTGAGTGGCTTGAGAGCGGGTACATCGTCTTTGCGCGTTACGTCGGGTTCGGTGGGGGATAACGTCGGCGCAAGCACGGGTGCGGCGGGTGGTGCAGGTGGGCAAGGTGCGATGGGGATTAACCGTATCGAATTCGCTAAAAACAAACCGTCTAACCAAGGTAGTTCAGCCAGTATTAGCAATGAAAGTGGCAAGGATGGTAGCAAAGTGATGACGGTTACCAGCACCGATTTCTGGGGCGAACTGGACACCGCGTTACACACCATTGTGGGTGAAGAAAAAGGTCGTAGCGTGGTGATTAGTCCTTCGTCGGGCGTGATTGTGATTCGCGCCATGCCTGATGAATTAAAGAATGTCGCGGCCTATTTGAAGGCGGCACAAATTGCCGTAGAACGCCAAGTGATTTTGGAAGCCAAAATTGTTGAAGTGCAATTAAGCGACGGTTATCAGTCTGGTGTGAACTGGGGTGGTTTCAAAACGGGTCCGAATAGTGCGGTGAGTGCAGGGCAGTTGGGGGCAAATGGTTTGTTAGCACATGGGGTCGGCGCACCTGCGGGCTTAATTCCTAGCCCACTCAATAGCGGCGGTGCGCTGACTGCGACAGCGGGACAGACCTTGGCCAATACCGCCAATGTCACGGGTGCCGCAGGTTCTTTGTTTGGTTTAGCTTTTCAAACCAGTAACTTTGCGGCATTGCTTAACTTCTTAGAATCGCAAGGCAATGTGCATGTTTTATCGAGCCCGCGTATCGCAACTTTGAACAATCAAAAGGCGGTACTAAAAGTAGGGACAGATGAGTTTTTTGTTACCGAAGTATCGGGTGGAACCCCTGCAACCACAACGGTAGCGGGTACTGCGCCTACGGTTAAAGTACAACCATTCTTTTCTGGTATAGCCCTAGATGTCACGCCGCGCATTGATGAAAACGGTGAGATTATTTTGCATGTCCATCCTTCGGTCAGTTCGGTGACCACGGTCAACAAAACGCTTAATTTAGGCACGGCCAATGGTGCTTACAATTTACCGTTGGCATCGAGTTCGGTTTCTGAAACAGACAGTATTGTGCGTGCGCATGATGGTCAAATCGTTGCGATTGGTGGCTTGATGCGTCAAGCAACTTACGATGATCGTTCAGGGCTGCCAGGTTTACCTAAAGGTCTGTTTGGGCAAACCAATCAGCGTAGTGAAAAACGTGAGTTGGTTATTTTGCTTAAGCCCTCGGTGGTGGATAGCGGCAAGGATTGGTCGGATGACATTACGCGTAGCCGTGATCGTTTGAATGGTTTGGCAGTCAAAGAACCTAGCCAATAATTATGTATCTTAAGCACTTTGGTTTACGCGAACAGCCGTTTAGCTTAACGCCCGATACCAGTTTTTTCTTTGCCTGCGCGAGTTATCAAGCCGCCTTAAATACCTTGCTTATCGCCGTGCGAAATGGTGAGGGCTTTATCAAAATTACCGGCGAAGTGGGCAATGGCAAAACCATGCTGTGTCGAAAATTTTTGATGGCATTGAATCAACGTGTGCCTTCTGCAACCCCAGTCGGCGTGACGACGGAGGCTGAGTCCATCGCTAAGCAACCCTTTTTGATTGCCTACATTCCCAATCCCTGTTTAGAGCCGCGTAGTTTATTGCTCGTGTTGGCAGAACAATTTGGCCTATCCGTCGCAGACTCCATTGATCAACACCAACTCTTGAAAGCCCTGACACGTTGCTTATTAGATTGCGCGCGCAATGGCAGACGCGCGCTGCTGTGTTTAGACGAAGCGCAAGCGATGCCGCTTAATAGCTTAGAGGTGTTGCGTTTGCTCACCAATCTCGAAACGGAAAAACGCAAATTGCTACAAGTGGTGTTGTTTGGGCAGCCAGAGTTAGATGACAATTTACGCGCACATTCGGTACGTCAATTACGCCAACGCATCACTTTCCAACATCAGTTGCGCGGTTTGCAACGTGCCGAAGTCGATCGCTATTTACGTCATCGTTTAGGCGTGGCAGGTTTTGCGGGCGAGACCTTGTTTAGCAAAGCGGCCGTGGCAAAGTTACAGCGTATTACCAAAGGCACGCCACGTTTAATCAACATCGTGGCGCACAAAGCCTTGATGGTGGCGTTTGGGCAAGGACATCAACAAGTCTCGGTAGGCGATATTGCGCTGGCGGGCAAAGATACCCCGCAGTCACTTTATGATTGGTTGATTTGGCAAATACTGGCAGCAGGATTGTTGTTGACAACGTTGTTGTGGCTGCTGTGGATGGTATTGCGATGAGTTTAATCAATCAGATGTTGAGTCAATTAGAGCGGCGTGGCGCAGATTTGGATGCTACGCAGATGGTGCGCTGTGTGCCTGCTGAATCACGCTTTGCCAATCAAGGCTGGCTGTGGCTAAGCTTGTTGCTGCTCATTGTGTTGCTTGCTTTAAGTGCGCTGTGGCTGCTGCAAAAAACACCCCGTACGGTCTTAGCGAGTGCGCCTGTTGTAGCCGTACCTGTTGCGCCAACGCAGCCCATCTCAAGCGTGCCCGCCGCGCCAGTACTGCAACTGAGTTTTGCTTTAGATAGCGTGGTGTTGCCAGCCCTTGCCGCAGAGCTTGATGTCGAGCCAGAACCTGTGCCAATCGCCAAACCCGTTAAAGCCATTGCACCCAAAAAAGAGGCTCTGAAGCCAACTGTTGCGCCGGCTAAACCATTAGCCGAGTCCGCCCTGGCAAGCGAAGCACTCCCACTCAAACAAGTGAGCAGCAAACAACAAGCCGAAGCGATGTTCCGTAAAGCGGTGTTGTTAATGCAGCAAGGGCGCATTAACGAAGCCTTAGCAGGCTATCGTGCCGCGCTGAATTTAGATGCAGGCTATGACCCTTCACGTCAGGCTTTAGTGTCGTTACTGCTAGAAAACAAACAGCGTGACGAAGCCTTACAAGTGCTGCAAGAAGGCTTGGCAAATCGCCCTGAACAAACCGCTTTCGCGATGATGGCGGCGCGTTTACAAGTGGAGCATCAGGCCGTCAATGAAGCCTTGCTGACGCTGGAAAAATCATTGCCATTTGCGCAACAACAAAGCGACTACCAAGCATTTTTAGCGGCGTTATTGCAGCGGCAAAATCGTCACCAAGATGCCTTGCAACATTATCAAATCGCCTTGCAACTCGTGCCGAATAATGGTGTTTGGTTAATGGGTTCTGGCATTTCTTTGCAAGCCTTGTTACGCAATGACGAAGCAAAATTAGCCTATCAACGAGCCTTGTCCACACAAACCTTGCAGCCCGATTTACAAGCCTTTGTACAGCAAAAATTAAAAGCCTTGCCTTAGCTTGTCGTGTAAGCAGCAGCTTAGTTTTGCTCACCCTAGCGGAATCGTTTCTAATTAAATCTGCGGCAAAAACGCCCTAGCGCAATCTAGGGCGTTTTTGTTGGTGCGGCGAGTTAGTTTCCGAGTGCTTTATGCACTAATTCGCGTACATCTTTCGAGAGCGATTTTTCATTCTCAACACATTGCAATGCAGCGTGCATTTGTTGGCGTAACACTGGCTGATATTTCTGCCAGTGATCCAAACTACGCGCGAGACGCGCCGCGACTTGCGGATTGATGGCGTTCAGCGCGATGACTTGTTCCGCCCAGAAAGCGTAGCCGCTGCCATCCGCTGCGTGAAATTGCGCGGGGTTGGCGTTACAAAAACTAAAAATCAAACTGCGCGCGCGATTCGGATTGTTGAGTGTGAAGGCGGGGTGCTGCATCAGCTTGCGAATGGCCTTCACATCGTTGCCGCGCGCGCTGGCTTGCAGCGCAAACCATTTATCCACCACCAAGGCTTCGTCGCTAAAGTCGGCATAAAAACGATGTAGCGCGGGCGTGTTTACATCGCGTTGCAGTAAAGCGGTGAGGGCGGATTGTCGGTCGCTCATATTGTCGGCAGATGCTTCTTGCGCGAGTGCCAGTTGCACGGTGCTGTCGTCAGACCATTCCAATAAATAACTTAAGCACAAATTTTTCAGCGCGCGTTTGCCTGCCGATGGCGAATCGGGCGTGTATTTTTTGCTGCTGAGGTGGGCTTGATACACCGCGATAAATTCAGCTTTAAGCGCGTGCGCCAAGCTGTTCCGCATAAATTGTCGCGCGGTGTGGATGGCGTGTGGGGCTATGACTGTGCTGCGTTCCGCCAATACGTTTTCAGTAGGCAAACTCAACATCAATTCGCGTAAGGCAGGTGCGAGTTTTTCATCTAGCAAGGTGTCGCGTAAGGCGTTGATAAAGGGCGCATCCAGTTCCAAATTTTTGCCTGTTTGCACGCCTGTGATTAAGTTTTCCAAGCGCGCCAACATCAAGCGTTGCCCAGCTTCCCAGCGATTAAATGCGTCGCTATCGTGCGCGAATAAATGCAGCAATTCGCTATCTGTGTAGTTGTATTCGACGCTGACGGGCGCGGAAAAATTGCGCAGCAAAGACGGCGTAGGGGGCTGGCTGATGTGCTCAAAGACAAACTGCTGTGTGGCGAGGGTGAGTTCCAATATGCAAGTTTTTTGCGGCTGCAAAACGCCCGCTAAATACAAGTCTATGTCCTGCCCTGCGTCATTCAACAAACCGATGGCGAAAGGAATATGCAAGGGTTGATTTTTTTTGCCCGCAAGACTTTGCGTAAGCGTCACGGTATAAGTTTTAGCCATGCTGTTGTACTGCGTCGTGACCGCGATACGCGGCGTGCCCGCGAGGCTGTACCAGCGTTCAAATTGCGTTAAGTCGCGAGCATTCGCATCACTCATCGCGGCGCGAAAATCATCGCACGTTACCGCCTGTCCATCATGGCGCGCGAAGTACAAATCCATGCCACGGCGGAAACCGTCACGCCCTAATAAAGTCTGATACATACGCACCACTTCCGCGCCTTTTTCGTAGATGGTGGCAGTGTAAAAATTGTCGATTGCCTCATAACTTTCAGGCCGTACTGGATGCGCCATCGGCCCGCTATCCTCAGAAAATTGCACCTGACGCAAACCGCGTACATCCTCAATACGTTTGACCGCGCGACCCGTTTCAGACCCCACCATATCCGCCGAAAATTCTTGGTCGCGGAACACCGTCAGACCTTCCTTCAAAGAGAGTTGAAACCAGTCGCGACAGGTCACGCGATTACCTGTCCAGTTATGAAAATACTCGTGTCCGATGACTGATTCGATACCGTCGTAATCGGCATCGGTGGCGACGCGCGGATTTGCCAAAACATATTTGGTGTTGAAAATATTCAGCCCCTTATTTTCCATCGCGCCCATATTAAAATCGTTCACCGCAACAATCATAAAGCGGTCTAAATCGAGCTCTAAACCAAAGCGTTGTTCATCCCATGCGATACTGTTTTTCAGCGAGGTCATGGCGTGCGCGGTCTTATCCAAATTGCCCGCTTCTACCCACACTTGCAGCAATACTTTGCGCCCCGAAGCCAATTTATATTGCTCTTCTTGGCAGACTAAATTCCCTGCCACCAGCGCGAATAAATACGAGGGTTTATTGAATGGATCTTGCCACAGCGCGTAATGTCGCCCATCGCCTAAATCGCCTTGTTCGATAAGGTTGCCGTTGCTTAATAACACAGGGTATTTAACTTTGTCGGCGCGCAACATCACGGTGTATTTCGCCATCACATCGGGGCGGTCGGGGAAGTAGGTTATTTTGCGAAATCCCTGCGCTTCGCACTGGCTGAAAAAATTGCCGTTCGAGACATACACGCCCATCAAAGCGGTGTTTTTTGCGGGCTGGATGCGTGTGACAATCTCTAAAGTGACTGCGTCAGGCGCGTTGTGAATGTGTAATTTTTCAGTCGTTAATGTGTAGTCCTTGCTTAGTTCTAACAGCGTGCCATTCATGCGCAGGGACAGCAATTCAAGTTGCTCACCGAGCAGTTGCAGCTCACTGTCGCGGCTTAAAGGATTGCGTCGCAGTACCGTGCGCGTGCTGATTAAAGTGTTCGCAGCCGCTAAATCAAAGGCGATTTCAACTGTGTCAACAAGGTAGGCGGGCGGGGTGTAATCGAGACGAAATACGCTGGCTGAATTTTTCATGGCGGACGAGTGAGCAGATAAAAAAATGTGCGGAGCTTAGCAGGGATTGCGGCTTGCTTTACGCGCGTCATGCAGAAAGTTTTTTTGCACACACGGCAGATTCGGCTAGACTGCGCGACCTGCAAATTTGCGCTTGGGCAGGCGACGCGTTCATCCTTACTTATCAGTTATTTTTGGAGATTTTGCACATGAAAAAAACTTTACTGGCTACGGTGTTGTTGGGGGCTGTTGCGCAAACTGCGCTGGCGGCGGATGTAGTCAAAATCGCTTTGACGGGACCATTTAGTGGTGGCTCCGCGCCCATGGGTACGTCGATGCGCGACGGTGCGAAATTGGCGATTAGTGAAATCAATTTGGCGGGCGGCATTAAGGTCGGCAGCAAAAAGATGAAAATTGAAATCGTCGAGCGCGATGATGAAGGTAAGAATGAACGCGGCGCGCTGATAGCTCAGGAGCTGGCGGCGATGGACGATTTGTCGGGCGTAATCGGCACGGTGAATACGGGCATCGCTTTATCGGGCGACAAGCATCTGCAAGAAAAAGGCATTACTAAAATTATCACCCCCGCAGCAGGTTCGGCTTCGATGACGCAATGGGCGAATAAGGCGGATAAGCCGGGCGTAAAAGAGCTGTCGATTTTCCGCTTTGCCGCGCATGACGGCATTCAGTCAGCGATGGTGGTGGAGCACGCGATCAATCAAAAATTTAGCAAGGTTGCCATCTTGCACGATGCGACTAACTACGGCGTGTCGGGACGTGATGACTTGCTCGATCAAATCAAAAAACAAGGCAATAAATTGGAAGTGGTTGCCACTGAAAAATTTAACATCGGCGATAAAGATATGACTGCGCAACTGTTGCGTGCCAAGGCGGGCGGCGCGCAAGCAATTTTGATTTGGGGGATCGGTCCTGAGCTGGCAGCGGTGTCGAATGGCATGGCAAAAAATGAGATGAAGATCCCATTGGTGGGCGGCTGGACGTTGTCGATGTCGAACTACATCGACAACGCCGGCAAGAATGGCGATGGCACTTTAATGCCGCAAACTTTTATTGAAGAAGCGATTACGCCGCGCGCCAAAAGTTTTATCGATGGCTATCACAAGGCTTACAACGTGACGCGTATTCCGTCGCCTGTTTCTGCCGCGCAAGGCTATGACGCGGTGTACATTTTTGCCGCCGCCGTGGAGCAAGCGCAAAGTGAAAATACGGGCAAAATTAAACTGGCTTTGGAAGATTTGAAAAAGCCCGTACACGGCGTGATTACCACTTGGCAACATCCGTTCAGCACCTGGAATCCTGCCAACGTAGAAAGTCACGAAGCGTTCCGCCGCTCGGATACGGTGATGGGCATGATTAGCGAGGGGCATGTGGTTTTCGCCAATCAGGCTGATCGCGCGCGTTTGATTAAAAACGCCAGCAAATAATTTATTGACGTCCAACACAGCGGGCAACTTTTTATAGTTGCCCGTTTTATTTTCTAGCCTATGAATACTCAAATTATTGCGCAGATGGTGGTGAGCGGAGCCTTGATGGGCTTGGTTTACGCGCTTATCGCTTACGGTTTTCAACTCACCTATGCCACTAGCAAAAGCATCAATTTTGGACAGGGTGAGTTGGTGATGTTGTCGGCTTTTTTTAGTCTGACCTTATTAAATTTCGGCGCGCCTTACTGGTTGATGATTATCGGCGGGTTGTTGTTCGGCGCGGCATTGGGCTTGTTGGTTGAGCGTGCGGCAGTGCGTTTGGCGTTGCAGCAAAAAAGTGAAGGTTGGATTTTGCTCAGCATCATTTTGGGACTGCTGGGCTTCTCGGCGGCGGAAAACATTTGGGGACGCGACGATCGACCTTTCCCCACGCCGATTTCAGCTGACGCGCTGCATGTCTTCGGTATCAACATCACGCCGTTGGAAATCTCAGTGGCAATCGGCGTGTTTGCGGTGATGGGGTTGGTCGAATTGTTCAAGCGAAAAACCCTGCTGGGCAAGGCATTTGAGGCGGTCGCCGCCGATCGAGATGCGGCGGAGCTGATGGGGATTTCTGCCACGCGCACCATCATGTTGTCGTATGGCTTGTCGGGCATGGTGGCGGCAATGGCGGGTATTTTAATTGCGCCCATCACCACGGTCGGACCGACGATGGCATCCGCGTTAATCCTCAAAGCCTTTGCGGTGGCGGTGGTGGCGGGCTTGGATTCGGGATTTGGCGTGGTGCTCATTGGTATCTTTTTAGGCGCATTGGAAAGTCTCACCAGCTTCTATGTGGGCAGCGGTTGGCGCGAAGCCCCTGGGCTGATTTTGTTGATATTGGCTTTGGCAGTGCGTCCCAATGGGGTGTTCGGCAAGGCGGCTATTGTTAAGGTCTAATGGAATTTTCACTATGTTGAAACGATTTTTATTCTTGCGTGGCGCAGAATTTTTTGCCTTGTTGATATTGGCCATCGTGCCGCTGTGGGTGAGCAATAGTTACGCTTTGGGCTTGCTCACCTTGTTGGCAATTTATGGCATTTTGCTGATAGGTCTGGATGTCACCGTCGGCTATTTAGGGCAAGTGAATCTGGGACACGCGGCGTTCTTAGGCTTAGGCGCGTATGCCGCAGGATTGTGTGTGACGCTGTTGGGCTGGGGCATGGCGGGTGCGCTGTTGATGAGTTCGTTAGTGGGATTAGTGTTCGGCGGGCTGTTGGCACTGCCTGCTTTACGTCTCGCTGGACCGCAATTTGCCTTGGCAACCTTGAGCTTCTCCGCCTTGACCGCGACGCTGCTCAACGAGTGGGAAGGACTGACGGGCGGCGCGCAAGGACTGTCGTTAGCGCGTCCGCCTTTGTTGGGCTTGAGTTTAAGCGCGCATGGCTTTTACTGGCTGTGCATCGTGCTGTTGGCGGTGGTGTGGCTGCTGATGCGCAACCTGCTGGCATCGCAATGGGGGAGGGCGTTTGAAGCCTTGCGCGATAGCTCAATAGCGTGTGACGCGATGGGCGTGAGCACTTATCGTCATAAGGTGGCGGGCTTTGCGCTAGGCTCAGGCTTAGGCGGTTTGGCAGGCGGCTTGTACGCCTTTAACTTTCAGTATTTGCAACCGCAAAGTTTCACTTATGAACTGATGGTGATTTTGCTATTAGGCGTGGTATTAGGCGGACGTAAGAGTTTGTGGGGCGCATTTTTTGGCGCGTGTCTCATCGTGTTGCTACCCAATTTATTATCTAATCGTTTGCTGTTTGAAATGCTTGCCGCAGCAGGATTATTGCTCGCGCTCATCGCAGCTGCGCGCGCCTATCGTCACCAATCGGCGCAACTTTTCCAACGCCTTGCTCCGATTTTTGCCATGGGTCTATTGGTGGTTGGTGGCTTTATGGTGGACAACACGGAGAGTTGGCGTAAGGCAATTTTTGCCTTGATGTTGTTCTCGGTGGTCGTGGGCTTGCCCGATGGCGTGATGGGCTTTGTGGCAAAGTTTTTAGTGCGCAGTTTAGCGATTGCCCCAGCGCGCATCGCTGCGGCAGCGCGTTTAGAAAGTGTCTTAAGCCCGCAACGGGCGGATGGGCTGCCCTTGCTTGAGTTACAAAACGTGCGACGTTATTTTGGTGGCGTGAAAGCGGTGGATGATATTTCGCTCACTGTGAACGCGGGGCAAGTACACGGTTTAATTGGACCGAATGGCTCAGGCAAAAGCACCTTGGTGAATGTTATTTCTGGTTTGTACGCGCCAAGCAGTGGCGCAATGCGGTTGCAAGGCAAGGCGTTGCCTGTCGGCAGCTTGCTCAAAGTGTCGCGCGCAGGCGTGGCGCGCACCTTTCAAAATCTACAATTATTTGCTGAATTATCCGCACTAGATAATGTGATGCTTGCTTTGCGTGGCGTGTACCGCACGCCGTTAGCCTTGCTGCTATTGGGTTTGGCGCGGCGTGATGAGCGCGCTGCACAAGCCGAGGCGATGGCATTATTAGATTTGCTTGGGCTGCAAAATGAAGCGCGCACGCTCGCCAAAGATTTAACTTATGGTGCGCAACGCCGCTTAGAAATTGCGCGTGCATTAGCGCGTAAGCCCACTTTATTGATACTCGATGAACCCGCCGCAGGACTAGCCAAGCCCGATGTGCAAACACTGATTGTTCTAATTAGAACTATTCATGCGCGAGGCATCAGCATTATTTTGATTGAGCATCACATGGATGTGGTGAGCGAATTATGCGATGTGGTGACGGTGTTAGATGGCGGCAAAGTTATCGCGCAAGGCACGCCTGAGGTCGTTAAACGCCACCCCAAAGTGATTAAGGCTTATTTGGGCGTGGCACAAGAAGAGCTTGCCGAGCCACTGATACAGAAGGAGTTCCCCGCATGTTAATCGTAGAAAATTTACACGCAGGTTATGGCGCGAGTGAAGTGCTGAATGGCGTGTCGCTACAGGTCAAAGCGGGTGCGGTGGTCGCGTTAATCGGCGCGAATGGCGCAGGCAAAACCACCACCATGCGCGCCATATCAGGCATGATAAAACCCAGCCAAGGTCGCGTGTTACTAGACGGTAAAGACGTGCAAGGACAAGGCGCGGCGCGCATCGCACGAGTAGGCTTAGCGCACTCGCCAGAAGGACGCAAAGTGTTCGGACCGTTATCGGTAGAAGATAATTTATTGTTAGGTGCGTACACCCGTTTGCCCCACTTTTTTGGCTTTCGCAGCCAAGCTCAAGCCAGCTTAGAAAAAGTGTATGCACTGTTTCCGCGCTTACACGAACGCCGTACCCAACTAGCAGGAACGCTATCGGGCGGCGAGCAACAAATGTTAGCCATCGCACGCGCCTTGATGGCAAATCCCAAAGTCATTTTGTTAGATGAGCCGTCGATGGGACTCGCCCCCGTCATCGTGCAAGAAGTATTCAACACCATAGCGCAGCTCAAACAAGCGGGCATCACGCTGCTGCTAGTCGAGCAGTTTGCCAAGCGCGCGCTCGCTGTGGCTGACTATGCGTATGTGATGGAGCACGGACACATCGCGTTATCAGGTACGCCCGCCGAACTGAGTAAAAATGAAAAAGTATTAGCGGCGTATTTGGGTTAAACGCCTATAAAAATAGTGAGTTATTGCTGAGGTTGGCGCAGTTGGAGCGTCAGTTCCTAAATAAATCGTCATGCTCATCTGCGTGGCAATGACAATTTATTTAGGATTTTCCTTGCTCGGTGTGTGCGTAGTGGTGCGTGAAAAAATTATTTTTTAATGCAAGTTATGCCGATTTTGTTTAGTAGTTTCCTTAGCCTGTGCTAGAATTCGCGCCGTTGTTTTTGGCTTGTAAGAGTCAAATCAACCTTCAACAAGAACCTCCTAGGTTCTGCAAAAACACTCGCCCGAGTGGTGAAATTGGTAGACACAACGGACTTAAAATCCGTCGCTTAGGTAAAACTGGCGTACCGGTTCGATTCCGGTTTCGGGCACCAACACCAATAAATACGGCACATCGTGCCGTTTTTTATTGCCATTATTTTATTTCACCCAACTCAAAAAACATCCTCCCTTCTGTAACGCTAACAAAGGTGTGGCGGTGG
>JARCRQ010000082.1 GCA_029850585.1 Sideroxydans sp. | reverse complement strand
TTCTGGGCAAACAACAAAGCTGTGAGAGGGCGATTTATCGCGCGATGTTTTTTGGTGTGACTATCGCCCGACCGCTCTGCATAAGTATCGACCAAGTGGCAAGCCACACGTCGTTGCTAAATTCGCCCTCCTCCCCCCCATTTAATCCGCCAGATTTTGAGCTGACGCATAAGCTGTAGAAATTCGACTTATAGAGGAACTGCTTGCTTGATGGCTATATTGTAAATACAATCAGCCCATGATATTCACTTACGACGAAACCAAGCGTCAGCTTAATTTAGATAAGCACGGACTAGACTTGGCAGATGCTGCGCTCGTTTATAACGCGCCGCATAAGCTGACCTTGCAATCCCCACAAAACAACGAGGCTCGCTTGATGGCAATTGCGCTGGTTGAGTGGTTGGACGTGGTACTGGTGCTGGTTTATGTTGAGCGAGAACAACAGTTGCGGGCAATTTCACTGCGCCGCGCCTCTAAAGCAGAAAGGAAATGGTATGAAAACGACAAGCAAAACAGATTGGACTCGCGTTAAACGCGAAGCCGCACAAGAAGCTCCTATTGCCTTTGATGCGGCAAGTGATTTGTATGACCCCAATGATGCCGCGCAGGTGCAAGCATTTTTCTCGGTTGCCACAGTGCAGCGACGCGGCGCGCAAAAATCACCGACCAAAGTCCCCACCACCATTCGCTTTGATGCGGATATTTTGGCGGCACTTAAAGCCAGCGGGCGCGGCTGGCAAACGCGGGTAAACGAAGCGATGCGGGAATGGATTAAAACTCACCCTAGCCATTCTTAATCGCCAGCCGCGCTAGTTCACGCTGCGCTTGGCAAAATCCTTAGATCTAAAGCCCAGCACCGCCAGTGTGACGAAATACACCGCCACGCCTATCGCCACTAAGCCACTCAAACGCGTGACGCGCGACCAGCCGTTGCTGACTAGCCAGCTTTGCTCGCTGCCCATGCTCAACCACAAAGTTAGTCCCATTAAAACGGTGGCGAAGATGATTTTTAGCAAAAACATCAGCCAACCCGCTTCCGCCTGATAGATGCCGCGTGTGCGCAGTAAATAAAACAAAATGCCTGAGTTAAAGCACGCGCCGAGTCCAATAGATAAGGCTAGCCCTGCGTGGTCTAAGTCCATGCCTTTGACGAATAACAGATTTAATAATTGCGTGACCATCAGCGTGACGATGCCGATTTTGACGGGGGTTTTGATGTCTTGTTTGGCGTAAAACGCAGGCGCGAGAATTTTCACCAACAAAATACCCAGCAAGCCGACGCTGTAGCCAATCAGCGCGTAACTGGTCATCACTACATCGTGCGCGTTAAATGCACCGCGCTGAAAGAAGGTGGACAGCAGCGGCACTGCCAGCAAACCCAATGCCAGTGCAGCGGGCAAAGCAAGCATCATGGTCAAACGCAAGCCCCAGTCGAGCAGTTTTGAATACTCCACGGTGTTGCCGCTGGCAAAACATTTAGATAAAGACGGCAACAAAATCGTGCCGAGTGCAGCACCTAACAAACCCGATGGGAACTCCATCAAACGGTCGGCGTAATACAACCAAGACACGCTACCCACCACAAAAAACGAGGCAACTATCGTGTTGATAATTAAGCTTATTTGGCTAATCGACACGCCAAATAAGGCGGGACCCATTTGCTTAATCACGCGCCACATGCCCGCATCTTTGAAATTCAAACGCAAAGTTGGCAACATGCCGATTTTTTTCAAGAATGGGATTTGAAAGGCGAGCTGCACCGCGCCCGCCAAAAACCATGCCCACGCCAAACCCATAATCGGCTGGTCAAAATAAGGTGTGAGCCACAGCGCGCCGCCAATTAAACACAGGTTAAGTAAAATTGGCGCAACAGCTGGCACCCAAAATTTGTTGTAAGTGTTCAAAATCCCCGCCGCGACCGCGACTAAAGATATAAAAAAAATGTAGGGCGAGGTGATGCGCAACATCTGCACGGTTAAATCAAACTTGGCTGGATCTTTGATAAAACCCGGCGCGGTGAGATAAATAATGAGGGGCGCGGCGATGATGCCGATGAGCGTGACGACAAATAAAACCAATGCCAACATCGTCACCACATGGTCAACCAATAGCTTGGTTTCGTCGTGTCCGCGCCGCTGTTTGTATTCGCCAAAAATCGGCACAAAGGCTTGCGAGAACGCACCCTCGGCAAACATGCGGCGCAATAAATTCGGCAAGCGCGTGGCTAATACATAAGCATCATTAGCGATGCCCGCGCCAAACAAGCCGGCAATAATCACGTCACGCGCGAAGGCTAAAATACGCGACACTAAGGTTAAGCCGCTAATCGTGGCGAGGGATTTGAGTAGGTTCATTGCGTGCGAGGAGGCGAAATAACAAGCCGCGCATCATAGCATCGACACTTGTAGCAATTCACGCCGCGCGGTAAACGTAAAAAAATTTGCAAAGATGCGGGAAGTCACTATAATGCGCGCCTTTTATCGCAAGCCAATTTCAAGGGGTCAACATGGCAAACACAGCACAAGCACGCAAGCGCGCACGTCAAGCAGTTAAACAAAATGCTCACAACAGCAGCCTGCGTTCTGAACTGCGTACTGCAATCAAGAAGGTTATCAAAGCGATTGAAGCGGGCGACAAAGCTGCTGCCGCAGCGGTTTACCAAACTTCAATGAGTACCGTTGACAGCATCGCGGACAAGAAAATCATTCACAAAAACAAAGCTGCTCGCCATAAGAGCCGCTTGTCTGCTGCGGTTAAAGCAATGGCGTAATCGCCGCTTAACTCAACGCTGTGTGTCTGTCGTTAAATGACGCAACGTGATGAATGCAGTTAGAACAAGCCGACCGCAATGTCGGCTTGTTTGCTTTTTGGGCGCTTTAAGTTTCCAAGCCACCCAACAACCGATACAAGCTAATTTTTTATCTTTCTAAGGATGCCGCTATGTCACATGTAATGAACACTTATGCCAGATTGCCCGTCGCTTTTGAGCGCGGCGAAGGTGCTTGGCTGTGGGATACCGAAGGTAAAAAATATTTAGATGGCTTGTCGGGCATTGCCGTCAATACGTTAGGTCATGCGCACCCCAAGCTGACAGCGGCAATGAGTGAGCAAATCGGCAAATTGATACATTGCTCCAACGTCTATCAAGTGCCAGGACAAGAGTTATTAGCGGACAAATTGTGCGAATTGACGCACATGGAAGAAGTTTTTTTCAGCAACTCTGGTTGCGAAGCCAACGAAGCGGCGATTAAGTTAGCGCGTATGTTTGGTCATCAGCGTGACATCACCAACCCGTGCATCATCGTGATGGAAAAAGCCTTTCACGGCCGCACGCTGGCAACGCTTTCGGCAACAGGAAATCGCAAAGTGCAAGTCGGTTTTGAGCCTTTGGTAACAGGCTTTGTGCGCGTGCCTTACAACGATTTAGACGCAGTACGCCAAGTCGCTGCCAACAACAGCAATGTGGTTGCAGTGTTGGTTGAACCTATCCAAGGCGAAGGCGGTATTCGCACCTTGGACATCGAGTATTTACAACAACTGCGTGGGATTTGCGACACGCAAAACTGGCTGCTGATGTTGGACGAAGTGCAGTGTGGTATCGGTCGTACAGGCAAGTGGTTTGCGCATCAACACGCGGGGATTTTGCCCGATGTAATGACGCTGGCGAAGGGCTTAGGCTCTGGAATGCCAATCGGTGCGTGCCTCACCGCTGGTCGCGCAGCAAAGGTATTTGCGGCGGGCAATCATGGCTCAACTTTCGGCGGTAATCCGCTGGCTTGCACAGCGGGCATCACCACACTGAACGTCATCGCAGCAGATAATTTATTAGCCCATGCTGACACGCTGGGACGCTTTATTCAGCAGGCGTTTCGCACTCAATTAAATGGCGTGGCGGGCGTGGTCGAGATTCGCGGACAAGGTTTGATGATAGGCGTGGAGCTGGCTAAACCGTGTGGTGATTTGGTCAAACTAGCATTGGCAAAAGGCCTGCTGATTAACGTCACCGCCGACAACGTGATTCGTTTATTGCCGCCACTGATTATGTCGCAATCGGAAGCCCAACAATTGGTGGACGGCTTGTGTCCGCTTATCAAAGAATTTTTGCAGCTCTAAATCGGTAACGCATCATGGTAGTGAAACCCGTCAAACACTTTTTGCAGTTCAAAGATTTATCCCGCGACGAATTGGAATATCTGTTCGAGCGCACCCGCATCATCAAACAAAAATACAAGGCCTATCAACAATACTGGCCACTCACCGACCGCACGCTGGTGATGATTTTTGAGAAAGCCAGCACGCGCACACGCTTGTCGTTTGAGGCGGGTATGCAACAACTCGGCGGCTCGGCGATTTATCTCAACACGCGCGATTCACAACTTGGTCGCGGTGAGCCCGTCGAGGACGCAGGGCAAGTGATTTCGCGCATGTCCGACCTGGTGATGATTCGCACTTTTGAGCAATCCATTATCGAACGCTTCGCTGCCCATTCGCGTGTGCCTGTCATCAACGGCTTGACCAACGAATATCATCCTTGCCAAATTTTGGCGGACATCTACACCTATATCGAACAGCGCGGCAGCATTAAAGGCAAGACCGTGGCGTGGATCGGCGACTCGAACAATATGTGCAACACCTGGCTGCAAGCGGCTGAAATTTTGGACTTCAACGTCCATGTTTCCACCCCACCAGGCTATGAAGTTGAACCCGAGCGCGCAGGTCTCTACGGTCACGAGCATTACGAAGAGTTCAAAGACCCGATGGAAGCCGCCAAAGGTGCGGATTTAGTCACCACCGACGTGTGGACGAGCATGGGCTGGGAAGCCGAAAACGAAGAACGCATGAAAGATTTTGCCGACTGGCAAGTCGATGAAGAGATGATGCGCGTAGCCAGCCCAGACGCATTGTTCATGCACTGTTTGCCCGCGCATCGCGGCGAAGAAGTGTCCGCTGGCGTAATCGACGGCGCGCAATCGGTAGTGTGGGATGAGGCGGAAAACAGGCTGCACGTACAGAAGGCACTAATGGAATATTTACTATTAGGCAAGGTCGCTTGATGCGCATCCCCGCTAAATTTGCACCGCAACTTTTTGCGCTACTGATGTCGTTGGCGATGGCGTTCGTGATGACGGCTTTTATCACTTGGGTGAACACGGGCTTCGCGGATGGCTTTATATCGCGCTGGGTACGCGCCTTTTTCATGGCATGGCCGGTCGCGATGATATGCGTGTTGTTATTCGCGGGACGCGTGCGCGCAATCGTGGCAAAACTCACCGCTCAATAAGGGAAGCGTTTTTGATGGTGAGCTACCCGCGAAGCAACTCAAAATGGTGCAAGCGTGGATTGAGATTCATCAAGAAGAGCTGATGGTCGATTGGGAGCTTGCGGTCAATGGTGAAGAGCCTTTTAGAATTGCACCACTCCAGTGAGGTAAGTCATGTTGCTTGATGTCCTGAGCGTTACCCCTACCGCCGATTTTCAACTCGAATTAGCGTTTGAAAATGGTGAGCAACGCCGTTTTGATATGCGCCCGCTGCTCGCCATGCGTCCGTGGAATCGTATCGCCAGTGCGTCCTTATTTGAGCGCGTCAGTGTGGCTTACGGCACAGTCATCTGGCCGGGTGAAATCGACATTGCGCCTGAAACGCTATATGACGATTCCGTGCCTTTATCGTCTTTGTAAATAACATTTTGTAATAAGGAAAACATTTATGTCTGACATTAAAAAAGTAGTTCTCGCCTATTCGGGCGGTCTGGATACTTCAGTTATTTTGAAATGGCTGCAAGACACCTATCAATGCGAAGTGGTGACTTTCACCGCCGATGTGGGACAAGGCGAAGAGCTAGAACCCGCGCGCGCCAAGGCGTTGAAGATGGGCATCACGCCAGCGAACATTTACATCGACGATTTGCGTGAAGAGTTCGTGCGCGATTTCGTGTTTCCGATGTTCCGCGCCAACACCGTTTACGAAGGCGAATACTTACTCGGCACGTCGATTGCGCGTCCGCTGATTGCCAAACGTTTGATTGAAATCGCCAACATGACGGGTGCGCAAGCCATCTCGCATGGCGCAACAGGCAAGGGCAATGACCAAGTGCGTTTTGAACTGGGTGCCTACGCGTTAAATCCAAATATCAAAGTCATCGCACCCTGGCGCGAATGGGATTTGTTGTCGCGTGAGAAACTCATGGCGTATGCCGAAAAGAACGGCATTCCAATCGACATGAAACACAAACAAGGCGGCTCACCGTATTCGATGGATGCAAATTTGCTGCATATTTCCTACGAAGGTCGTCATCTGGAAAACCCCGCTGCCGAAGCCGAAGCGAGCATGTGGCGTTGGACGGTGTCACCTGAAAATGCACCGAACGAAGCCGAGTATTTGGATTTGGAATTTGCCAACGGCGACATCGTGGCACTGAATGGCACGGCGATGAGCCCCGCTACGGTCTTGGCGAAGCTCAATCAACTCGGCGGCAAACACGGCATCGGTCGTTTGGATTTGGTCGAAAATCGCTACGTCGGCATGAAGTCGCGCGGCTGTTACGAAACGCCAGGCGGCACGATTATGTTGAAAGCACATCGCGCCATTGAGTCGATTACTTTAGATCGCGAAGTAGCACACTTGAAAGACGATTTGATGCCGCGTTACGCCAGCATGATTTACAACGGCTACTGGTGGAGTCCTGAACGTCGCGCCTTGCAAACCCTGATAGACACTACCCAAACCACTGTCAACGGTTGGGTGCGAGTCAAGTTGTACAAGGGCAATGTGATTGTGGTGGGGCGCGATTCTAAAACCGATTCGCTGTTCGATTCCACCATCGCCACCTTTGAAGATGACAAGGGCGCGTATGACCAAAAAGACGCGGCGGGATTTATTAAATTGAACGCCTTGCGTCTGCGTATCGCGGCGAATTTGAAGAACCGTAAATAGGAGTAAAAACTATGGACATCAACGCATCCATCATTGACCAACGCCTTGCAGGTGTGCAGGATGAAATTCGCTCACAAGCTGCTGATGAGCTGAATCTTCTCAATAATGAAACAAAGTTGAAGTCTTTAGCTTTTGTATATCTTTGCGTCAAAACCATGTTGGATTTAGATGCAGATTCTGCCTTTGATTGCCTGACTGAAGGTGGCGATGATTTTGGTGTAGATGCTATGCATCTAACCGAGGAAATTGATGGTGAGTTTTCTGTCACCTTGTTTCAGGGCAAATACAAAGCAAAACTCGACGGCGAGAGCGAGTTTGGTGAAAACGCCATTAACACACTGATCAACGCGATTCGCCACATTTTTGACCCCGCCGCCGAACTGGGTACGATCAACGACAGATTAAAAACCAAAGTTGAAACTGCTCGCTCCATGATCCGCGATGGACACATTCCCCGCGTGCGCGCCATTGCTTGCAATAACGGCAGCAAATGGAACGACAAAGGACAGGCAGCCATCGAACTGGCGGGTTTCGGTGAACAGGTAAGTTGGGAACATGTCAATCACGATGTACTGATTAACATCCTGCAAAAAATCAAGCCTGTGGATGAAACATTACGGCTGACTGGCAAGGCAATCATTGAAGACATGGATTTCAGCCGTGTGTGCATTGGTCGTATTCAGGTAAGCGAAATCGCCGCGTTGATGAAAACCCATGGAGAAAAATTGTTGCAACGCAACATACGCAGTTATTTAGGCTTGCACGGCAACCGGGTAAATGAAGGTATCCGCACCACTTTGCAATCCGACAAACCGTCAAATTTTTATTTCTTCAACAATGGACTAACGCTGGTTTGTAATGATTTTGCGTATAACGCACTACAGGGCAGTGATTACCAAATCAAAGTAGAAAACTTGCAAATCGTCAATGGTGGGCAAACTTGCATGACCATTTTCAAAACTCAAGAAATGCTATCTGCACAGGGCAAACAACTTCCTGCGTCAGCTCATGTCTTGGTGCGCATTTACAAGCTACCCAAAGACAGCGAAGACATGGTGTTGCAAATCACCCACGCCACAAATAGTCAAAATCCAGTTGATTTGAAGGACTTAAAATCTAACGATGAAAAACAACAACGATTGCAAAACAGCATCGAGGAGCTTAAGTTTACCTATCGCCGCAAACGCATAGATACGCCTTTAAGAGTCAGCGACATCTCATCAGGAGTTGCCGCCGAAGCGATTCTTTCCGTGTGGCGTACTGCTCCCCATCAAGCCAAATTTCTAACCCGAGAACATTTTGGCAAGTTGTACAACACCATCTTTAGCGACACGCTTAATGGTTCACAAACCGTCATTGCGGTGTTGCTCTACCGTATCGCCGAAAATCGTCGCAAACGTCCTACCGCTAACGATCCCGTGTTTGTGCGTTATGCCTCGTGTTTTATCGCAATGCAAATGGGTAAACATTTGCTCAGCGCAATGAATATCACTCTAGCCAACTTGGATCACCGTAATTTTGAACAAGCCAAGCTACTCATCGAGACTCAAGCAGAGACCTATTTCGCGCAAGCCATCACAGACATTCAAACAGCACTCAATGGCTTATATGGCAAACAGGAAGTTTCATTACAGCAACTCTCTGCCACTTTTAGGCGTGGTGACTTAATTTCTCGCTTAGGAGTCCCCGCATGATTTATGAATTGAGCGGCGATATTCTTTTGAGCGGGGCGCAAGCCATCGTGCAGGGTGTCGCGCCCAACGATGATTTTCATCACGGTTTGGCGTTGCAATTACGCGAGCGTATGCCCGCCATGTACAAAGATTTTCGCCACGTCTGCCAGACCAAACATCCCAAGTCGGGCGGGCTGTGGACGTGGATGAGTAGCGACGCTCATTACATCGTCAATCTGTTTACGCAAGAAGCTGCATACGAGCACGGCAGCAAGCCTGGTCGCGCCACCTTGAGCAACATCAATCATGCGCTGCACGCCTTGCGCACCTTGGTCGAAAAGGAATCGCTCAGCAGTCTCGCCCTGCCGCGTTTAGCGTGCGGTCAAACGGGTTTAGATTGGGCTGAGGTGCGCCCCCTGATAGACAAACATTTGGGCGATTTGCCGCTACCAATATATCTGTATGTGAATTATCAAAAGGGCGTGAAAGCCCAAGAAGCAAAATCATAACTAAGGAGTTTTAGATGTCGCAATTCGATAACGTCAGCGTAGTAAAAAAAGGCAATGTTTTCTTTGACGGAAAATGCGTTTCGCATTCGGTTTTGTTCGCCGATGGCACCCGCAAAACAGTCGGCGTGATTCTGCCTAGCACCCTCACTTTCAACGTCGGCGTGCCAGAAATTATGGAAATAACCGATGGCACTTGCCGCGTAAAACTAGGCAGCGATAGCGCATTCAAAACTTATGCCGCAGGCAGCCAGTTTTCTGTTCCCGCCAATGGCAGCTTCGTGATTGAAGCAACCGAAGTGGTGAACTACGTTTGCAGTTTTGGTTAAAACAGCCAGTCGCTGCTAGCTACCGACTACCCGCTCACAAGGAGAACCCCATGCCAACTTTCGACATCGTTTCAGAAGTAGAAAAAACCGAAGTTAAAAACGCGCTTGAACAGACCAACAAAGAAGTCGCTACACGCTTTGATTTCAAAGGCTCGGACGCGCGCGTCGAGCAGGCAGAACTGAAGCTCACGGTGTGGGCGGACAACGAGTTTCAGCTCGACCAAGTGCAAGATATTTTGAACGGCAAGTTAACCAAACGCGGCGTGGATATTAAGTGTTTGGACATCAGCGAAAAAATCGAAAAAGTCAGCGGCAATAAAGTCAAACGCGAGTGCGAAGTTAAGACTGGCGTGGAGATTGAGCTCGCGAAAAAAATCGTTAAACACATCAAAGACAGCAAGCTCAAAGTGCAAGCCAGCATCCAAGGCGACACGGTGCGCGTGACGGGAAAAAATCGCGATGATTTGCAAGAAGCCATCGCCTTTGTGAAAAAAACCATCAGCGATTTCCCGCTGCAATTCCAAAATTTCCGCGACTAATGTCTAGCTTAATTAACAGCATCAGCGCGTGCGTTGAATTTAGTTTTAAGGGTGAAACGCGCAGCTTAAACACCACGCTCAATCTGGATGAGATGCTGGCGAAGCACATCGACCTCGCCTCGCTGCATCACGCCTTAGCGGTGGAAAACGGTATAGACACTTATTCCTATTTGTTTGAAGTGCTGCAAGAAGAAGAGATTTTTTTCAGCCATCCGCAAGGCGATGCGGCGCACTACTTGCATGACGGGCAGTTTGATTTTGCAGGCTATGTTGCCGCGCATCAGTCCGATGAGTTGTTCGCGCCCTTGCAGGCCATCGCCTCGCGCGAAATGGGCATTGCGGATTTGAGCGCGCATCCGCAGCTCAAACAAGCCTTGTTGTGCGCCTATCAATTAGGGCTGGAACAGTGAAAACCGCGCTGGTGTTATTCGCCGACGGCAGCGAAGAATTAGAAGCCGTCACCATCGTCAACATCTTGCGACGCGGCGGGGTAAACGTCAGCTTCGCAGGCTTGAGTTGCGGACTATTACGCGGCAGTCGCGGCATGTTGTTGCGTCCTGACATGACGCTGGATAGCGCGCTAGAGCAAGACTTCGACATGATCGTTTTACCCGGCGGACAACCAGGTAGCGACACCCTCAAGGCAGATTCCCGCCTCATCGCCCTACTCCAAAAAATGTCCGCGCAAGATAAATACATCAGCGCGATTTGCGCCGCGCCAGCGGTGTTAGCCGAAGCAGGTTTGCTCGATGGCAAACGCGCCACCAGCTACCCAACTTGCTTAGACGATTATCCCAAGGTGTCGCAGCAACTCAGCGCGGTCGTCGAAGACGGCAAACTCATCACCTCACGCGGCCCTGGCACCGCCATGGATTTCGCGCTGGTGTTGCTAGAACGCTTGATGGGTTCGGCAAAAAGATTGGAAGTAGAACTCGGTTTGGTGCGTTAACGAATCGTTACAGCGCGTCCAAATTTCCCCGCCAAATTTCAGCTTGCGCTTGCAACGTCGCCAACGCGCTAGCGTCCATTTTTTTCAGTTGCGGATAAACCATGCCGATACGCGGATTGCGCGCTAACTTATCGCTATTGCGCGCAAAAAAATCCCAATACAGCGCGTTAAACGGACACGCGGTTGCGCCGATGCGCAGCTTTTTATCGTAGTGACAGTCGCTGCAATAATCACTCATACGGTCGATATAAGCCGCCGCCGAAACATACGGTTTGGTCGCCAATTTTCCGCCATCCGCAAACTGGCTCATGCCCAGCGTATTGGGCAGCTCCACCCACTCAAACGCGTCGATATAAACACCTAAATACCAGTGATGTAAGGCTTGCGGATTGAGCCCCGCCAGCAAGGCAAAATTACCAATCACCATTAGCCGTTGGATGTGATGCGCATGGGCGTTCTGCAAAGAATTATCCAGCGCGTTTGCCATGCAGCGCATCCGCGTTTTGCCCGTCCAAAACCACGCGGGCAAAGCGCGCTGATGATTAAAAAAATTGTGCTCGACATAGCTCGGCATATTTGCCCAATACACGCCGCGCACATATTCACGCCAACCCAAAATTTGCCGCACAAAGCCTTCGCACGCCGCGAGCGGAATCTGTTCATCGTGTGCCGTCGCTTCCACCACCGCATTCACCACTTCGACAGGACTGAGCATTTTCACATTCAGCGCGAACGACAGTTGCGAATGAAACAAGCGGTTGGCATGACGACTCATCGCATCTTGAAAATCACCGAAGTGCAGCAAGCCTTGTTCGATAAAGGCGGCGAGCTGTTGCAATGCTTCGCGACGATTTAACGGCCAAGCAAAATGCGCCGCATTGGGCGCACCAAAACTGGCGATGCCCGCAGCCGTGATGCTTGCCCACAACGCGCGATGGTCGTGGCGGATGCGCAAGTCTTGCGGCTCCAAAGGCACGCCACGCCAAGGTTTGCGATTGTCGTGATCAAAATTCCACTTGCCGCCGACAGGCTGCTGCTGCGCATCCAGCAACACGCCATGCTTAACACGCATGTGCCGATAAAAAGTTTCCATCAACCAATTTTTACGCCCCGCAAACAACTGCGCGGCATCATCACGCTCGGTATAAAAATGCTCACTACTCACCATCGTCATGGCGACCGTTGCGCCTTGCGCATACTCGGCAAGCTGGGCATCTAAACGATATTCATCAGGCACTTGGTAATGCACGGCACACGCCTGATAGTGAGTGATGAGCGCGCTTAAATTCTTGCCAAATTGCTGTTGATTATTAGGGTCATCAATTTTCAAATAATCCACGCGATGCCCTTGTGCTTGGAGCTGTGCGGCGAAGTCGCGCATCGCCGCAAAAATGGCAATAATTTTTTGCGCGTGATGCAACACATAATCAGTCTCGGAGCGAATTTCCATCAAGACAAAAATCACCTCGTCCGAGGGATGCGCAAACCAACTGTGCTGTGGATTGAGTTGGTCGCCTAAGATGAGTTTTAAGGTGGGCATGGCGGGAAATGGTTAGTGGCTAATCAGGTTTTTGAAATGCCAAGGTCAGCTCACCTAAACGGAAACCAAATTTGCTCATCATTGAGCGATTCAGTAATACTTTTTCGTCTTGCAAATAAAACCAATCATCAAAATTTACGTTATAAATTTTTCCGCCGACCGGCAACGCCAACACATAACTCCAACGCAAAGCATTCCCTGCCGCCACGCCTTTGGCAACGCCCACCACATCGGCGGCACGCCCCTCGTAATGCGTGTCGTCGAGCTTGGTTATCGTCCAGATGCGGCGTTGTTTAGTGCCATCTGCGTAAGTGAAATCCTCATCCAGCGTGCCGATATTATTTTGCCAATGCGCAGCGATGACCACCTTAAATCGCTTCACCACCAAGCCTGCGCGGTCTTGAAACATCCCGTGTCCCACTATCGTGCCGTTAAAGTAACGGGCTAAATCAAGCGGCGGTTGTTCGCTGCGATAGGCTTCGATGTTAGTGCTGGAACAGCCCGCTAAAGTCAGCAAAACAGCGAACGGGGCAAGGATTTTTTTCAACATAGAACTCCTAAATTTAACTGGCAAAGACACGGCGCAAACCGCGAAACAGCGCGCCTATGAGTGGCAATTTTGCATACAGCTCGGCACTTGAATCCCAATAGTCGCGGTGGTAATGAACTTTGCCGTGCGCATCAAATTTCAGTACCGAATTACCGTGAATCACATAGTCGTACGAGCGAAAAAATTTCACCTGAAAACTAAACTCCCACACCAGCACCGCGCCCTCTTCACTCAGATAAGTATTGAGGATTTTGAAGCGTGGCTGCTGTAATTTGGCGAACATATCGCGGAAGATTTTTTGTATCTCGGCGAGCGTATTGACCTCGTTAAACGGGTCGCAAAAGTAGGCGTCGTCGGCATAAAAATCTGCCATGCGCGTCACATCAACTGGATGCAAATTTTCAAAGTAGGCGACTAAATTTTCGCAGCGCTTGTTCATCGCGTGGCTCGTTTCACTAAATAAAAATAGGCACGATAGGGCAGCAGTTTGAGCAGCTTGAGCCACAGCGTGAATCGCTTGGGAAAATGAATCTCAAAATCGCCACGCGCAAACCCCGCGATAATTTTTTGCGCAGCGTGTTCGCTGGTCAGCAGTGCGGGCATGGCAAATTTATTTTGCGCGGTTAAGCGCGTCGCCACAAAGCCCGGATTGATCAGCGTGACGTTGATGCCGTGCGGCGACAAATCCAAATACAAGGTCTCGCTAAAGTTAATTAACGCAGCTTTAGTCGCGCCATAAATCAAAGCGTTGGGTAAGCCGCCATAGCCCGCCACGCTTGCCACTACCGCGATGCCGCCGTGTTTTTGTTGCAGCAATTGCGGTATCACTGCGGCGACAGAAGCGATCGTGCCACGCACGTTAATATCCAGCATTTGCCGCGCTTTTTCAGCATCAAACTCGTAAGCGCGCATCTCGTGATACACACCCGCATTAGCAATAAATAAATCTAGGCGTTGATGTTGTACGAGGATTTTTTGCAGCGTTGCGTCTAAAGTTTTTACATCCGTAATATCGCAATTCATCGCTTGCGCGCGCGGATAACGCGCAGATAAATCCGCCAAATTATCGACCTGCCGCGCCGTCAAAATCACCGTCGCGCCGCGCTGCAAAAGTTGTTCCGCCAAGCTCAATCCGATGCCCGTGCTTGCGCCGCTAATCCAGATAACTTGCCCGTTCCAATCGGTGATTTTTTGATTGAGTGACATAAAATTTAAGCGTGTTCCATTTGGATTTGATAGACGTTAGTCGCGCCCGCATCAAAGCCGCCTTCGCAATAGGCCAAATAAAAATGCCATAGCCTACGGAATTTTTCATCGAAACCTAACGGTGCGATGTCGTGCCAGCGCGCTTCAAATTCAGCGCGCCAATGGCGCAAAGTGTGTGCGTAATCTGCGCCAAAAGGATGCGCATCGACTACGCGTAAACCTGCCGCATTTGCCAGCTCAGTAAACTTTGCTAAGGAGGGCAACATGCCGCCGGGGAAAATATATTGCTGGATGAAATCGGTGCCTTTGCGGTAGCTGGCAAACTGCGCATCGGCGATGGTAATGGTCTGCACCATCGCTTTGCCTTCAGGCTTTAACAAGCGTTTGAGCGCGGCAAAATAAGTCGGCCAATAGCTCTCCCCCACCGCTTCAAACATTTCGATCGACACGATGAAATCGTAGTGTCCACGCACATCGCGATAATCGGTCAGCGACAAGTTGGCGCGCTCATGCAGATGCAATTTTTTTAGCCGCGCTTGCGCAAAACTTAATTGGCTAGGTGAGAGCGTTACGCCATCCACAGTCGCGCCATAACGCCCTATCGCTGCTTCAGCAAAGCCGCTCCAACCACAGCCGATTTCCAACACTTTCGCACCGTGATGCAAGCCTAATTGATTAGCGATGCGGCTATATTTTTGCGCTTGCGCTTGCTGCAAAGTCTGGCTGTGGTCGCCCGCAAATAACGCCGCCGAATACGTCATGCTGCCGTCCAACCAATGCGCATAAAAGGCGTTGCCCAAATCGTAGTGCGCCAAAATGTTTTTACGGCTGCCCGCGCGGGTATTGCGACGCAGCAAATGTTTGAGGCGATACCACGCCACGCGCAGCGCGTTGCCGCCTAACAGCGAGGAAAATTCGGCGCGATTTTGCACTGCGATGTGTATCAGCGCGGCAATGTCAGGCGAGCTCCACCAGCCTTCTATATAGGTTTCGCCAAAACCGATGTCGCCCCGTTCCAGCAAGGCTTCGCAGACTCTATCGTCATGCAAATGCAAGCGCGCTTGCACACCAGTGTGCGCATCACCAAAGTGATGCTGCGAGCCATCGGGCAAGGTGAGGTGCAGCGCGCCATGGCGAATTTTTTGTAGCAAGGCAATCAAAACTTGCGTCGCGCGCGGCGCAGTTTGCGTGCGGGTCAAGGTCGAATTATCAGTATTCATTTGGACAACTCCTGAGTGGGTGGAGCAGGTTTAGAGAAAAACTTTAAGCCTTTGCGCCACAAGGCAAAGGCTTGTAAATGAATACGCAGCATGACCGCTAAAGTGAGCCAAAAATGACGCAAAAATAATTGCAACAAGCTGCTGCTGCGATACGGCTGCTGCTGCCCCGATAAGGCGGTAGCCAGCAACAGCGTGTCATCGGGCGCGTAATGGTTGATGCAAAACAGCGCGTTTTCTTGCCACTGAAAACTAAAGCGATAGCTGCCTTCCGTTGCCATAAACGGCGAGACATGAAAAATTTTCTGACAGCACAATTCTTGATTTTCTTGGATGGGCGATTGGTCTGGATGCGCCAATAAGTAAAGGTGTCGCTCGCCAAAAGTATTGTTCACCTCACACACAATCGCGCGCACCGCATCGGTTTTATCGTGGCAAAACCAAAAGCTCACGGGATTAAAAACGTAGCCCAACATGCGCGGCAAGGTGTGTAAATAAATCTCGCCATCCGCTGCCGTGATGCCGTTTTCCAGCAACACGCCACGCGCCCAACTTGCCAAATCTGCGCCGTCGCGCGCGCCGTAATCGCGACGATAAAAGCTGAATAAATTAAATCGCTCTAGTGAAAAAAACGGCACGGTGAGCGCGTCTAAATTACTCAGTGGAATGCGCAAAAAATAATGCGCATAACTAAAAGCATGGCCGTGCGGACTAAGCCGCTGGTGCATCACTTGTCCGACATAAAGGCGCGGCGCATTCATTGTTTGGGCGTGTGCCAAGGTGGTGACACACCCAATGCTGCCGCCACATGCAAGGCGGATTTCAGCCCATCTTCATGGAAGCCATAGCCCGTCCAAGCACCGCAAAACCAAGTGCGATTGATGCCTTGCAGCGCGGGCAATTTGGCTTGTGCGGCAATCGCCGCGCTATCTAACAGCGGGTGCGCATAAGCGATGTCCGCCAACACCTGCGCAGCGGGAATTTCAGCCACGGGATTGAGCGTGACCAGCAGCGGAGTTTTGATGGGCAAGGGTTGCAGCTTATTGAGTAGATAACTCACCGCTACCGCTTGGCTGGATTTATCAGTTGATAGCGTATGAAAATTCCACGCCGACCAGAGTGATTTTCGTTTCGGCAACAGGCTGGCATCGGTGTGCAACACGGCGCGATTGGGCTGATATTGAATCGCGCTCAACACGGCAATTTCAGCCGCGCTGGGCTCACTCAACATCGCCAACGCTTGGTCGCTATGGCACGCCAGCACCACTTGGTCGAACTGCGCCGCACCCGATTTACTCAACAGCGTTACGCCCGTTGCATCGCGGATAATTTGCTGCACCAGGTCACCCGCTTGAATGCGCGTAATGCCTGCACGTAACTTTTCGACATAAGTGCGCGAGCCATTTTTCACCGTCATCCATTGCGGACGATTACTCACTTGCAACAGCCCATGCTGTTTGAAAAAACGGATCAAGGTGAGCGCGGGGAAATCCAGCACGGTGGCGGTAGGACACGACCAAATCGCCGCTGCCATCGGCAACAAATACCATTGCGCAAACACCTCGCTATAGCCGTGTTGTTGCAGGTATTCGCCCACCGTCAGGCTGGCATTTTGCGCCTCCAAAAAAACGGGGGCGGCACGATTAAAGCGCAGCACATCGCGCACCATGCGCCAAAATTTGGGGCGCAATAAATTCTTTTTATCACCAAATAAAGTTGCCAGCGATGCGCCCGCCCACGCTAATTTTTCACGCTCAATTTGTACGCTGAAGGACATTTCACTCGCCACCAGCTCGACTTTTAAGTGGCGAAATAGCGACAGTAAATTGTGATAGGTGCGGTCGTTGCAAACCAGAAACCCCGTGTCTGCTGCAACCTTTATGCCGTCGATGGTGACGTCCACAGTGTTGCTGTGTCCGCCTAAGCGCGTCTCGGCTTCATACAAGGTCACCTCAAAATGTTGGCTTAATAACCAAGCCACAGACAGCCCTGCGATACCCGAACCGACCACGGCGATGCGCTGCATTTTGCGCGCCATGATTTTTTCATTCAGCGGGGCGCGGGGAAAGTCGGACTCACTCATTGCGCTAACAATTTTTCTAAGTCCGCTACAAATACGTCGGAATCGGGTTTGACATCGCTGGCATACGAGCTGATTTTTTTGCCGTCACGACTGATTAAATACTTGTGGAAATTCCATTGCGGCGACTGCCCCGTGGCTTTAATCAAAGCGGGGTAAGGCGCGCTGGGCTTGTTACTCACGATGCTAGCTTTTTCAAACAGGGGGAATTCCACGCCGTAAGTGAGCTTGCAAAATTTGGCGATTTCTTTATTGCTGCCTGGTTCTTGCTGTCCAAAATCATTGGAGGGAAACCCTAAAATGGTAAAACCGCGCCCTTGATGTTTACGATACAAGGCTTCCAAGCCCTTGTACTGCGAGGTAAAGCCGCAGTAACTGGCGGTGTTCACCACCAGCACCACTTGCCCCGCGTAGTCGCATAAATTGGCAGGCTCGTCATTGAGATTTTTCAGTTGTACATTCAACACCGCAGGACAGGTCGCGGCAGCATGGGCGTTCACAGTGACGAGTAGTAAAGCCAAAACCAGTAATAAATTTTTCATGTGGCAGTCCTCGAAAGCGTTCTAAAAAAACAACCGTTTACTGCGATACGCAACGCGCATGAATTTAGATTCAGCGCGTCAAACTTTAGGGCAACTAGACCGTGCGACAAGCGTTTAATTGCTTAATCTTTGCTCATCGAAATTGAAGCGTGCCGCTGCATAGTGCTGTCTAAATTCGCCCCGATGATTGCCACCTCCGCCAAGAAAGCATTGGCTTGTTGCGGCGTAAATTGGAACGGTTGAAACAAGCCCAACTCGCTGTACTTAATGACTAACTCATTATCTAAACCGCCAAAGAAATTGGCGTGTTCCATCGCCCAACGCGGGAACAATCGCGACGCAATCGCGTTGTAATCAATCATCACACACTTGGCATGACGCGGGTCAGCGGCGATGCGCAAATAGGTTTCATTAACGGCATGACGCTCACCTTCTAAGCATTGCAAGAAGTAGCGATCGGAATAGAACAACACCCCACCGATTTTTTTCACACTGTTATTTTTTTGCGAAGTTTGCAAAATTTGCGTGATGTCTTGCGCGTTCAAATTGGTGGTGGAATAACTGGCATAAATCAGACGAACTAACATGGGAATCTCCTAGTGAAATTAAAAATTACGCGGTGTTTTTTGCAGGCTAGCGGGCATCGTTAAAGTCGCCATATCCCACTCTTCTAAAAATAAAACTTCATACAAACACTCTTCCAATGCGCCATGTGCGCGCAGCGTGTCCGCCGCAATGCGTTGATGCACAGCTTTGTCGGTGGCAGTTTGATTGATGCAATTTTGCTGGTACTCGTACAACTCGCGCAGCCCGATTAAATGCTTGGCAACTTGGGCAGGACAGGCGCATTGATAAATCAACGATTGGTCGATGATGTGGCTAAGCTGTGCGTCACTGAATTGATTTTTCATGCTGACTTTCCTTAAACTTTTATATGGATACACGGCACGGTCTGATTAAATCCGCGCACTTCAATCGCGTCTTGCAGTGGCTGTGAAGCGAACTCAAAACGTGCTTTGCTGGCGACATCTTGTGTCGCTAAAATTTCGCCTGCGGCGGCTTTGCTACACAAACGCGCAGCAAGATGCACGTGCGCGCCAATGACATCAAAATGAAAATGTTGCGCTGTTCCTAAGATGCCCGTCAGCACCAAACCATCGCTGATGCCAATGCCGACTGGGGTGCTTTTTGCCTCGGCAGAATGCTGAATCGCACTGGCGCATTTCAACGCTAAATGACAACGCGCCGCACCTTCAAAGACCGCCAACAAACCATCCCCTGTGGTCTTGACCACCATGCCGTCATAACGACGTATCAGCTCGGCTTGGCTGGCGAGGACGCGGTTGAGATTGGCAAAATAAGCGCGCGCACTTTCCCGCACAATCAGCTGTGTCGAGTCGCGTATGTCGGTGAACATCACGGTCATATCAAACAGCTCGGCACTGCCCGGCGTGGGTTGCGCAAAAATGCGCCGCAACGCGCCCGTGGGCAAAAATCGCAGCAAGTTCAAATGCTCGCTATTTAGTTTGTGTTGCTGGCGTAAGCTCGCCATGCGCTCGGTCAAAAATTCACTCAAGCGTTCTAAATCAATCGGCTTATCAAATAGCATGTCGATACAAGGCTGCTCGGTGTGCAAGGCTTGTAACGCGCGACGCGGCGCGCCTGGACTACTCACCACCACCACTAAACAGTGCGGCACAGTGCGTTTAATTTGGCGTAAAAAATCGAACGGCGGAGCGTCTGTGGCGTGATGGTTGAGTAGCAACACACTGGTATTTGCCAACAATTTTTCCAGCGGCTTATCTGTCCACGTTGCGTGTGCATGCAGCGCACAATTGGCGAGGCGTGCCAAGCGTTCCAACAGCAGCGAGCGCGTATAAGCACTGCTATCAAAAATCAACACTTCTAAATTCGGCGCAGCATCCATCAACACTCCTTGAGCATCTGTTCGCAACTCGGACACACCCCATAAATCACTTCAGTCAACGTGTCGCCATGCTCCCTATCTGGCGTGCGCCACAGGCCATCGCTGCGCACATGATTGCAAATGCTGCATCGCATTAAAGTGTCGCGACCGCGCTGCGTAGCCGTTTTGAAGGTGACCAAATGCGGGAAGGTTTCGCTGTACAAATGTTCATGCGCGTAATGCACCGCACCCGTACTGTCTGAGCGTAAATGCGCGCGCATAAAGCGACGGACGCGCGGCGAATCACAACGATAATCAAACACCACCTCACGCTCGCCACGACGTGCCAGCTCCAACATCGTCAGGGTGAAATGCTTGCTCACTTTGCCGCTAATCGAGTCCAATAAATTCAAGCCCAACACCGCATCATTGGTTAAAGCTGCCCCGTCGTTATGGTGCGCAAAACTATCCCACGCCGCGTTCACACGCACGATGACATTGTCTTGATTCACGCTCAGCTCCACCGTCGCCTCGTGACGCGGCAGTGCATGAGCGGACGCGGCAAATGAATGACGCATAGCAATAACCTCGAAAAAATTTGCTCAAAGAATACCGACGCGACAACGCATCAAGCAAAATCAAACGCTAAAAATGTGCTGCTAAGTGAAAGATAAAACGAGTAGTGCAAATGTTTCGCGCCATGATGCGAAGAAACAAACTACTTAAAACGAGGGCGCATTCTAAAGGCTTAAAAAAATTTAGGTAAAAATTTTTCAACACGACACCGCCTGTATTTCTCCGCCACTGGCGTGCGCCGTTTCTTGTAAGATGCGCGCCACTATGAAACAGACTCAAAACCAACATATCGTGCTGGGTATTACTGGCGGCATCGCGGCGTATAAGGCAGCGGAGTTGTTGCGTCTGCTGATGAAACAAAACGTGGTGGTGCAAGTGGCAATGACCGAAGCCGCCACACATTTCATCACGCCGACCACCCTGCAAGCCTTGTCGGGACAGGCGGTGTTTACTTCACAATGGGATGAGCGCGAGGCAAACGCAATGGCGCATATCAATTTAAGTCGTGCCGCAGATGCGATTGTCATCGCCCCCGCCAGTGCCGATTTCATTGCCAAACTAGCGCACGGACTCGCCGACGATTTGCTCTCCACACTGTGTTTGGCGCGCAACTGCCCGCTCATCATCGCGCCCGCGATGAACCGCGAAATGTGGCTGAACGCGGCAACGCAACGCAACATCGCACAACTGATTAGCGATGGCGTACAAGTTTTAGGGCCTGATAGCGGCGTGCAGGCGTGTGGCGAAACAGGCATGGGACGGATGTTGGAAGCCGAGGTTTTGGCGAACGATGTGTTGGCGTTTTTGCGGGGTAACAAGAGTTCTGACACGCCAGAAAAAATCCTACTCGGTAAAAAAATTCTCATCACGGCAGGGCCTACTTACGAGGCGATAGATGCGGTGCGCGGCATCACTAATCGCAGCTCAGGCAAGATGGGCTACGCCATTGCACAAGCCACGCTGGCATTGGGCGCAGAGGTGACGCTGGTATCGGGTCCGACCGCACTCGTACGCCCTGCCGTTGCTAATTTTGTCGCGGTTGAAAGTGCTGCCGAGATGTTTACGGCGGTCAAAAATCATGTTGCGCAGTGCGATATTTTTATCGCCGTGGCAGCCGTAGCGGACTATCGCATCGCGCATCCTAGCGAGCAAAAAATTAAAAAGCGCGATACGGCTTTAACACTCGAACTGATTCCCAATCCCGACATTTTGGCGTTCGTGGCAAACCTGCCCAACGCCCCGTTTTGCGTGGGTTTCGCGGCGGAGAGTGAAAATCTTTTTGAATATGCCGAAGTCAAACGGCGCACCAAAAAATTACCGCTGTTGGTCGGCAACCTCGCACAACACGCCATCGGCAGCGACGACAATGAGTTGGTATTGTTCGACGACGAGGGCACACACCCCTTGCCGCGCGGCGACAAAATCAGCTTGGCAAAATTACTCATGCAACATATCGCGCAACGTTTTGAAGGAGCTAAAAAATGCAACACTTGAAAGTCGATGTCAAAATTCTCGATGCCCGCCTGCATGAAGCCATGCCCGACTATGCTACCGCTGGCTCAGCAGGCATTGATTTGCGCGCTTGCATCGAACGCGACATCGTCATTCAACCCAAACAATGCGAATTGATACCAAGCGGCATTGCCCTTCATCTCGCCAACCCAGGCTACGCCGCAATGATTTTGCCGCGCTCAGGGCTAGGACATAAACACGGCATCGTGTTGGGCAATTTGGTCGGGTTGATTGACTCGGACTATCAAGGGCAAATTTTTGTTTCGCTATGGAATCGCAGCCAATTCCCCTTCACCCTCACACCTATGGATCGCATGGCACAACTGGTCATCGTGCCCGTGATGCAAGCACAATTTAATATCGTCGAAGAATTCCCGTTAAGCCAACGCGGCGCGGGCGGTTTTGGTAGCACGGGCAAACATTGATGTCCTCGGCTATCGTACTGTTTGCGCATGGCGCACGCGACCCAGAATGGGCGCAACCGTTTGAAAAAATGCGCGCACAAATTCAAACTCGCGTAAGCGACACCCCTGTCGTGCTGGCATTTTTAGAACTGATGCAGCCCACTCTCGGTGACGCAATTGCAAATCTGGAAAAACAAGGCGTGCAACAGCTCACCCTGATTCCGATGTTCCTCGCGCGCGGCGGGCATCTCAAAAACGACTTGCCCAAACTGATTGCGCAAATTCAAACGCAACATCCCAACCTCACCCTATCTCTCTCCCCTGCCATCGGCGAAGTGGACAGCATTTTGCAACAGCTTTCCGACTGGGTAGTGCGAGAACATCAAACACGACAGACGCAATAAAAAAGCCCGCAAGCAGCGGGCTTTTTTATTGTGTTGCCGCTACTTACTCAGCGTCATTTCTAGCTCGGTGGTCTCACCTTTGCGCACGGCAATTTTTTCCGTTTCAACTTTACGTCCTGCCAGTTTCGCGGTGATGCTATGTAGTCCCGCATCCAGCTCAACGCGCAGCGGAGTCAATCCAAAATACACTTCGTTCACATAAATTTTGGCGCGGCTGGGGGTGCTGCTTAGCATCAGCGTGCCTGTACTGCTTGCCACTTTTTCAACCACGATTGCTGACGTAACCGCGACAGGCGTTGCCAGCGGCGCACTTAACACCGTCACGCCATCTATGGTTCTCGTACCAGGTGTTAAGTTAAATAGCGCAGGGTAACTCGCCATCAACAAACTGTTTACCGCACTGACTGTTTTACCGTTTACCACCGCCAATTCGCGATATAAAAAATTCACAATATCGTCGCGATCGTTCCCTGCCACGCCACCAAAACGACTATTGGCTTGGCTGACCGCAGCCGTCCAAATCACCTTACCTGTGGCAATTTCAGAGACGCTGGTTTCCAACACGATATTGATTTCGTCACGCGCTTTTGAGTCTAAGGTCAAGGTTTTAACCACTCCGCTCAGCTCAAATTTTGCGGCAGCATCCTCTGCCAACACGGCAAATCCTGCGTTCGAAAACTGCTGCTTCATTTGCTCCGTCGCGATGACAGCCACATCTCGATCTAGGCGTAATTGCTTACCCGACAAACCGCCGATGCGAGTATTAAAAACGCCTAATAGTCGTGCATCCTGTTCCGTACGCTGATCAAGATAAGGACGGATGCGCAACGTCGCGGCATTTTTTGCAACACTCGCGTCAGCTAGTTTGAGTTCTTTCGCGTGCAACAAACCATCGCTGCTAAAAAAACTGTCGGCATGAGCCACATGGATACTCAATAACGCACCAAAAATCCATAAAGCAATTTTCATCTCTGCTCCCTTTATAAATAAACCAGCCAGCGCGCGAGTTGCGCACTGGCTGGACTGACTCGATTTACTGTACGGCAATTTATTTCACGGCATGTTTTTTGGTGTCCGGCAAATAACGCACTAATTCATTTAAGGCTTGCACATACACGTCGCGCTTAAATTCAATCACCGCATTGATGTCCAACCAATAATCATTCCACCGCCACGCATCAAATTCGGGATGCTCATTGGCGCGTAAACACACATCACAATCACGACCCATCAAACGCAATAAAAACCAAATCTGCTTCTGTCCACGATAGCGATTTTTTGAATCAGGTTTGTTCCAACTTTGCGGCACGTCGTAGCGCATCCACTCGCGAGTACGCCCTAAAATTTTCACATGTTCGGGCAACAAGCCGACTTCTTCTTGCAACTCGCGAAACATCGCTTGCTCAGGATTTTCGCCGTATTGAATGCCGCCTTGCGGAAATTGCCAAGCGTGCTGCCTGACGCGCTTCCCCCAAAACACCTGATTATTTTCATTGGTAATGATGATGCCGACATTCGGTCTATAGCCGTCTCTGTCTAACATTTGCTTCTCTATTCGTAAATTTTCAATGGCACGGATTCTTTCATACTTCGTCTTTTCTGCAAAGCAAAAATGCCGCAAAGCTACCGAATACAAGCCATACGCGCTAGAATCGCGCCCTTCATTTTTGCCCTCTTTAGAATCAATCATGCGCGTCTCCCAATTTTTCATCAGCACCCAAAAAGAAGCCCCGACCGAAGCCGAATTACCTAGCCACAAATTGATGGTGCGCGCGGGCTATATCAAAAAATTATCCAGCGGCTTGTACACTTGGATGCCATTGGGCTTGCGCGCTTTGCGCAAAGTCGAAGCCATCGTCCGTGACGAAATGAACCGCAGTGGCGCGATTGAGTTATTGATGCCTGCCGTGCAACCCGCCGAGCTGTGGCAAGAAACCGGACGCTGGGAAGTGTTCGGTCCGCAGATGTTAAAAATTCGCGACCGCCACGACAATTTATTTTGCTTCGGGCCGACCCATGAGGAAGTCATCACCGACATCGCGCGTCGCGAAATCAAAAGTTATCGCCAAATGCCAGTCAACTTTTACCAGATCCAAACCAAGTTCCGCGACGAAGTACGTCCGCGTTTTGGCGTGATGCGCGCCCGCGAATTTTTGATGAAAGACGCGTACTCTTTCCATGCCGATTTTGCCAGTTTAGAAAAAACTTACGCCGTGATGTACCAAACTTACAGCCGCATCTTTACGCGCTTAGGGCTGCAATTTCGCGCTGTCGCAGCCGACACCGGCGCGATTGGCGGCAGCGGTTCGCATGAATTTCATGTGCTGGCAGAGTCAGGTGAAGACGGTTTAGCATTTTGCCCAACATCCGATTACGCCGCCAACGTAGAACTGGCAGAGGCCTTGCCACCACTAGCTTTGCGCGCTGCCGCAACGGAAACGATGCGCAATGTGGACACGCCCAAACAAACCACCTGCGAGCAAGTTGCCGAGTTGCTCGGCATCACTTTGCAGCGCACGGTTAAGCTCATTGCGTTGATGGCAAACGACAAGCTGCACATCATGTTGTTGCGCGGCGATCACTCACTCAACGAAATCAAAGTCAGCAAAATAGACGGCTTGCATGACTTCCGTTTTGCGCGTGACGATGAGCTGCGCGAATTCTTTAATTGCCCCGCTGGATTCTTAGGCCCCGTCGGCATCGAGCGCAGCAAAGTGCGCGTGATTGCCGACCACACCGTCGCGGCAATGAGCGATTTTGTGTGCGGTGCGAACCTGCCTAAATTCCATACCGCTGGGGTGAATTGGGGACGCGATTTGCCTGAAGCCGATTTGATTGCCGATATTCGTAATGTCATCGCAGGTGACGCATCGCCCGATGGCAAAGGCAGCTTGGAGCTGTGTCGAGGCATCGAAGTCGGACACATTTTCCAGTTGCGCACCAAATATGCCGAGGCGCTTAAAGCCACCTATTTGGATGCACAAGGCAAGGCGCAAATCATCGAAATGGGCTGTTACGGTATCGGCGTGTCGCGCATTGTTGCCGCCGCCATCGAGCAAAATTTCGACGAGCGCGGCATCTGCTTGCCCGCCACCATCGCACCGTTTCAAATCGCTATCGTGCCGATGAATATGGTCAAGAGCGACGCGGTGCGCGCCGCTGTCGAACAACTGTATAGCCAGTTACAAGCGGCGGGCATTGAAGTGTTGCTGGACGATCGCGACGAACGCGCAGGCGTGATGTTTGCTGATATGGAATTGATTGGCATTCCGCATCGCTTAGTGGTCGGCGAGCGTGGTTTGAAAGACGGCATGGTGGAATACCAAGGCCGCCGCGACAGTGCGGCACACAGCATTCCTATCAGCAATATTGTGGATTTTGTCAGTACCAAATTATGCGGCTAACCCACAGCAATCTCGTACTGCCATCCGCCCTGCTATTTGCTTTAGCTGGCGTGATGGTTGCGTCGAATAGTTTTGCTGGCGCACAAGTGCAGTCGCCGCTCTCCGCCAGCGTGCGTGCGGTGTTGCAGCGCAGCGTGTCCGACCAAGCCGCGCCGAAGTTAGCCTTTGCCACGCAGTACGAAGCGGATGTGTGGCTTAAACAAATGTCGCCGCGCTTGCTCAAGCGTTTTCCTTATGAGCCTGACCGCTTAGATTTTCTCAAAACGGTGCATTACGAAGCCACGCGTGCAGGCTTAGATCCTGAGCTGGTCTTGGGTTTAATTGAGGTGGAAAGTGGCTTTAAGAAATACGCGCTGTCTAGCGTAGGCGCACGCGGCTATATGCAAGTGATGCCGTTTTGGACAAAAGAAATCGGCACAGATGAACAAAATCTATTTCATATCCGCATCAATTTACGTTACGGCTGCACCATTTTGCGACACTATTTAGATATAGAACACGGTGATTTATTTCGTGCCTTAGGACGCTATAACGGCAGCTTGGGTCGCCCTGAATATCCTAATTTAGTCCGGGCGGCGTGGCATAGTCATTGGGCAACACAGCCGCGTAACGTGACTAAATATATCGCCACGAGCAATTAGTTTTAGCCAAAAAACTACTGCGCTTTTTTGCTACGCAAAAGACTTTCCACACTGCTTTGCGTCACCTCACCTGCGGTGAATTCGAGCAGCTCGCCGGCTCTACCAAATAAAAAATTACTTGGCAATACCTCAATCTCATCGGCTTGTTGCGCGGCCTTTCGCACTTGTTCGGCAAGTTCGCGATTGCCTATCACCAGCGGATAGATCATGTGCTGCGCAGCGGCGAACTCGGCGACTTTGGCGCGCGTGCCTGACTGCATTGCCACACCGATGACCACTAAATCTGGGTGCGCGTGTTGCAAAGCATTGAGTTCAGGAATTTCGCTCAAGCATGGCGAACACCAGCTCGCCCAAAAATTCACCAGCACATATTTGCCGCGATAGTCGGCTAAGTGGTGCGTCTTACCGTGTAAGTCGATGAGCGCAAAATCGGCGGCACAAACAGTTAGCGAGGCTAATAGCCCCGCTAATGTCGCGTAATACTTAGCGATACTGAACATGCTAGTGATTGTGACTGTCAGTGATGTCAGTGGTCGCAACATCATTGCTGTGCGAATTCGCTTCCGCCGCGTGGCTCAAATACAAAGCCAAGGCAATCAGCGCAATGCTGGCACCCAAATAAACCAAATCCAGCGGCGTAGCAACATGCATATTCAGCGCTTCTTCAAACAGCGTAACAATCAAAATCATTAAAATCACTTTGGCTAAACGCGATTTCAAATCATCCAAACTGTTAATCACCAAAATTTTGCTAGAGGCTTTATTGCCGTGCGCTTGGTCGATGTCGCTGATAAATAATTCATACAGTCCGAGCGCGAAAATCAGCATCACAGTTGCCAACAAATAACCATCCACCACCTCGACGATGTGCGACACCGTGCCATCGTGTAAGGCTTTGCGCGCTTCGTCGGTCAAGCTGCTGTCGGCATAGTGCATGGCGTGTCCGAGCAAAATAAATACATCCACGGTTGCCATATAAAAAATTGCGAAGCCTGCAAACAAGCTGCCCACTACCGCCGCGATAATCACAAAACGGCTATTCCACAACGAGCCTTCAAAAAAACTTTCTAAAAATTGCATGGTGTATTTCCCTTCAGTAAAAAAACGTCGCGCATTAGAACGCAGATTATTTTATCGAGCAAGCGATGCTTTGTTTGAATAACTGCTGCAACGAAATGCTGCTGCTTTTTTCTAATTGCTTAGCACACCCCGCCAGCCAAATTTGCAACGGGTCGTGGGCTTGTTCGGCAAATAAACTGCTAGGGTCGAGGACAAATAATTGCAGCACTTCGGAGGCTTTGATGTGTTGCGTATCGCGTCCTAACACCCAACCATTGCCATCGGTTTTGCGCACCATGCCCGCGACCAGCAGCTTGTCTAAAATAAATTCCAATTCGTCGTAACCTAAATGCAGTGCCTTAGCAATTTCTGCAAACGTTAAAACGCGTCCTTGCGAAAACCCCGACTCCATCAACTGTAGCGCACGCAACGCATCTAATAAACGTGCCGTCGAAGTCAGTTGTTTACGATTGTTACTACGCCAATGCGACAACGATGAGGCGACCACCGCGCCCAACAAAATGGTCAGCCAAGATAAATAAATCCATAACAAGAAAATCGGCACGCTGGCAAACGCGCCATAGACTAATTTGTAAGTGGGAAAGTGGCTGATGTAATTGGCGAACACGCGGTTCATGGTTTCAAACAACACAGCTGAAAAGACTGCGCCGATGAAAGCGTGGCTGCGCGGGACATAACGATTCGGCACCAATAAAAACAACAAGGTGAACGCTAACGTGGTGAACAATACAGGCAAGATGCGCAAGGCTTCCACGCCGAATACAGGGATGTGTTTGGCGTAGCCCAAGGTCAGCCCAACCAACCAAGAGGTAAGCGACAAACTGATACCAATAAGCAACGGCGCGACGGTCAAAATCGTCCAATACACCACCAAGCGTTTAATCAAAGGGCGCGGCTGCGAGACGCGCCAAATCACGTTAAACGCCTTGTCGATCGTGAGCATCATCGACATTGCCGTAACCGCCAAAAACACAATCCCGACAGCGGTTAAGCGCGTGGCACTTTCGGCAAATTGCTGCATGTATTGGGTCACCACCAAGGCGGATTTATCAGGCATCAAATTACTCAATACATCGTTTTTAATCTGCGTTGAAAAATCTTCAAACACATGAAATGCGGCAAGCATCGTGAGCGTAATCGTGATAAGCGGCACGAGCGACAGCAAGGTGGTAAAGGTCAAGCTGGCTGCGGCTTGCGAGCAACGGTCGTGCTTGAAACGCGCCAACACAAAACGCAGCAAAGCAAAAATATCGAGTAAGTTTTTTTTCATCTTGAGTACACCGTGGGCGAGCAAATAAAAACTGCGCCATGCATTTTTTGGGCTTGCCTTTATAATCTTAAGAATGATAACTGACAAAGAAATTTTAGTGCTGTATTACAGCCAACACGGCGCGACCAAACAGATGGCGCAACTGATTGCACGCGGCATTGCACAAGTTAATGGCGTGCAAGCAAGATTGCGCACCGTGCCGAAAATCTCCAGCACTTGCGAGACCACTGAACCCAGCATCCCCGACAGCGGCGCGCCGTATGTGGAATTACACGACCTCACCGAATGTATCGGATTAGTCTTGGGCAGCCCAACGCGCTTTGGCAATATGGCGGCAGCGATGAAATATTTTTGGGATGGCACGAGCAGTTTGTGGATGCAGCACGCGCTAGTCGGCAAACCAGCCGCCGTGTTCACCTCCAGCAGCTCCATGCACGGCGGTCAAGAAAGCACCCTGCTCACCATGATGATGCCGCTGCTGCATCACGGCATGATTATCCTCGGCATTCCCTATTCCGAACCCGAACTCGCCAGCACCACCAGCGGCGGCACGCCTTACGGTGCAAGCCATGTAGCAGGACTCACCAGCGATGCGCCGATTAGTGAAGCCGAGAAAAAACTGTGTATCGCGTTAGGTAAACGGCTGGCGATGACTGCGCTGAAACTGTCCGCATAAAAATTTTTGTAGGGTTTGAAAAATGAACAACGCCATCGAAGCTAGAAAAATGTTGCGCGCGCATCGCTATGGCGCGCTGTCCACGCTATCCAAAAAATTCGACGGGCATCCGTTCGGCTCGATTACGCCTTACTTAGTCGATCACGATGGCAGCTTAATTATCTTGATTAGCGGTCTCGCCGAACACACCAAAAACATTCTGCACGACCCGCGCGTCAGCCTCATCACCCATGACCAGCGCGACGCGCAAATCCAAACGCAAGGGCGCATCACACTGCTCGGCAACGCCGCACTCATCACCGATAAAGACACCATCGGCGCGCGTTATTTACGCTACTTTCCTGAAGCGCAAAGCTACCTCAGGATGCACGATTTCGCCTTCTATCGCATCCAACCCATCGCCATTCGCTACATCGGCGGCTTCGGCAAAATTCATTGGGTGAATATCGAGCAATACACCGTCGCGCCCTACGCGCTTATCGCTCAAGAAGCCGATGTCATCGACCACATGAACGCTGACCACACCGACACCCTGCGCCGCTACTGCAAACAGTTTCATCAGCGTGAGGTGCTGGATGTCGCGATGCTAGGCATAGATAGTGACGGCTTCGACATCTGCGCCGATAGTGAGATGTTGCGGATAGATTTTGCCGAAGCGGTGCTGGATGCGCAGCAAGCTAGGAGCGCGCTAGTTCAACTTGCGCAGATTGCAAAAGCATAATGTCACCCAATAAAAAACGCGCCTAAGCGCGTTTTTTATTGAACTACTTCTGCCAGCAATTACAACTGCGGATGCGCGCGTTCAGCTTTGTTATAGAGCTTGTTCAAGGCGTTCAAATACGCCTTGGCGGAGGCGGTGACGATGTCGGTATCCGCGCCCTGTCCGTTGACGATGCGACCACCTTTGGACAAGCGCACGGTGACTTCGCCTTGCGCGTCGGTGCCGCTGGTGATGTTGTTCACCGAATAGAGTTGCAGCTCTGCACCACTGGCAACAATTTGCTCGATGGCTTTGAAGGTGGCATCAACGGGCCCGCCGCCTTGCGCTTCGGCTTCGTGTTCATCACTGCCTAAATTCATCACCACTTTGGCTTGCGGCAACATGCCAGTTTCACAATGCGCGCGTAACGACACCAAGCGGTAATGTTCGCTGACTTTGGTGACGGCTTCGTCGCTCACCAAGGCTTGCAAATCTTCATCAAAAATTTCGCTCTTGCGATCGGCCAATTCTTTGAAACGATTAAACGCTGCGATGAATTCTTCTTCGGAAGCAAAAGTAATATGCAACGCATCGAAGCGTTGGCGCAACGCATTGCGGCCTGACAATTTTCCCAGCGTTAATTTATTGGCGTTCCAACCCACCGATTCGGCACTCATAATTTCGTACGTTTCGCGGTGCTTTAACACGCCATCTTGATGGATGCCAGACTCATGCGCGAAGGCGTTTGCACCGACAATCGCCTTGTTCGGCTGCACGGGATAACCCGTGATGCTCGACACCAATTTTGAAGTTGGCACGATTTGCGTGGTGTCGATGCGCGTGTCCAAATTGAAAATATCGCGGCGCGTTTTTACTGCCATCACCACTTCTTCCAACGAGGCATTGCCCGCGCGTTCGCCTAAGCCATTGATGGTGCATTCCACTTG
>JARCRQ010000081.1 GCA_029850585.1 Sideroxydans sp. | reverse complement strand
GTGTTGCTCACACCCGCCGTTCAATAAACGAGCAAATTAGCGCGGAATATGAATATCGCGTTCGTTAAATTTTCCTTGCGCCGCGTAGGTGTGGCACGCGCCGCAATTCGAGGCACTTTTCACTTTGGGATTGCGCCAAGTGCGATTAGAAACTTCGTCGTGTTCGTGCTGAAACCAACGTGTTTGCGTGATACGCAGCACGGGACGACCGCCTTCGCTACGACTACTCGCCGCATTTTCCAACTCCGCACGCAATTCTTTTTGCGTCGCCAAATCCAAGCTGGCATCCGTACCGAAGTGCTTGTTGAGATTGCCCATCAGCGCACGCCACGACTCCGCTGGCAATAAATTCGGCGGATAAACGATGTGGCACGAGCCGCATTCTTCCTGAAGTTTCGCGCTGCTCACCGCACTGCTATGGCGATCATTTTCACTCTTGCTATGTTCGCGCTGTGCGTGTTGTTGATGACGATGTTCGTCTTCATCATCATCGTCGTCATGTGCATAAACCGCCGCACTCGCTACACACATCGCCAGAAAAATCCCGCTTAACGTCAGTTTTAAAAAATTTGCAGTCATCACTTCGCTCCGATTAAACCCAGTCTTGCGGCACTAAAAATTTGTCGTACAGCACCGCTTCTGCGGAGCCCGCTTCGGGATGCCAATCGTAACGCCAAGTACACAGCGGCGGCATCGACAACAGAATAGATTCGGTGCGACCGTTCGATTGCAGCCCAAAAATCGTACCTCTATCTATCACCAAATTAAATTCCACATAACGACCGCGTCTATACAACTGAAAATCGCGTTCGCGCTCGGTGTAGGGCGTGTCTTTACGCTTTTCTAAAATGGGAATGTAGGCCGATAAAAAGTGGTCGCCCACGCTCTGCTGAATCGCAAAGGCGGTGTCAAAATCTGGCGCAGATAAATCATCAAAGAAGATACCGCCCACGCCGCGCGGCTCATTGCGATGCTTCAAGAAAAAGTATTCATCGCACCATTTTTTGTACTTCGTGTGCAAGTCAGCACCGAATGGTGCGAGTGCATTTTTGCAAATTTGATGGAAGTGTTTTGCGTCTTCCTCAAAGCCGTAATAGGGCGTGAGGTCCATACCACCGCCGAACCAAAAAACTTTTTCGCCATCAGGCTTGTGCGCCATAAACATCCGCACATTGGCATGCACCGTGGGCGCGTAAGGGTTGCGCGGATGCATCACCAGCGACACACCCATCGCCTCCCACGAACAGCCCGCCAGCTCTGGGCGATGCGCCGTTGCTGAGGCGGGCATTTTGTCGCCTTGCACATGCGAAAACGCCACGCCGCCGCGCTCTAAAACGTTGCCACCTTCGAGGATGCAACTGATGCCTTCACCTTTGCCTATGCTGGTTTTATTGCTGTTTGCTGGAGCGTTACTTGCCTCACGCGTCCACGCATCACGCACGAATTTTTTGCCATCCACTTGCTCCAAGCGCGTGACGATTAAATCTTGTAATTCGAGTAGATATTTTTTTACTGCGCTGCTGTCCATGTGCTCTCCGATGTTGCTTTTAGTTGAATAATTAACGGACGATTTTGTCGTCCTGCCATGTCCTAATCGTTGAAGGCTTTTTATTTTTGCCCACCTGCCCGTCTAGCACCCACACCTTATCGCCGAACATTTTTTTGCATTGCGCCGCCGTCTTTGCCGAGCGTTTGCCGCTGCGATTCGCACTGGTCGAAACCAGAGCACTACGCACACCTCGACATAAATTTTTGGCAAATTCATGCGCGGTTAAACGCACCGCCAAGCTGTCATGTACGCCACGCAAACTGTGCGAAGTATTAGTTTTTGCAGGCAACAAATAGGTCGTTGCATTCGCCCCTGCCGCTTGCAAATGCTGCTGCTGCGCCAAGTTCAGCGGCAATACATAAGGCGCGACTTGCGCGTAGTTCGCCGCAATCAAAATCAGCCCTTTGCGCTGCGGACGCTGCTTTAACTTCAACAGCTTTTTCACTGCGCGAAAATTCTGCGGATCACACCCTAAGCCATAACAAGATTCAGTCGGATAAGCGATTAAGCCACCTAGTTTCAGGTGGCTAGCAAGGGCACGGAATTCGGGAAGATGCAGCAATTATTTTTTTCTATTGATCGCACGGTAACCAATATCACGCCGCATCTGCGCGCCATCGAAGTGGATATGTTCCGCCACTTCATAGGCGCGTTGTTGAGCGCGCTTGACCATATCGCCAAGAGCCACCACGCACAACACACGACCACCGCTGGTGACCACTTTGCCGTCTTGCATTTTCGTTCCAGCATGAAAAACGTGCGCGTCTTCGCTCGCTTTTACCACGCCAGTAATCACGTCGCCAGCACGCGGTGTGTCAGGGTAATTCGCAGCCGCCATCACCACGCCCAGCGCGGTGCGCTTGTCCCACTCGGCTTCGACTTTATCCAGCGTACCGGCAATCGCGTGTTCAACGATAACCGCGTAATCGCTCTTCAAGCGCATCATAATCGGCTGCGTTTCCGGGTCACCCATGCGGCAATTAAATTCCAAAACTTTGATGCCGCCGTCAGGCGAAATCATCAGTCCCGCATACAAAAATCCAGTGTAAGTAATGCCTTCAGATTCCATGCCATGCACCGTCGGCATAATGACTTCGCGCAAAGCGCGGGCGTGCACATCGGGCGTGACCACAGGGGCAGGCGAGTACGCGCCCATGCCGCCAGTGTTCGGCCCCATATCCGCATCCAGCAAGCGTTTGTGGTCTTGGCTGGTCGCCATCGCCAACACATTTTTGCCATCCACCATCACGATAAAGCTGGCTTCTTCACCCGCCAGAAATTCCTCCACCACCACTCTTGCGCCAGCATCGCCGAGCTTGTTATCCGACAACATCATGTCGATAGCATCGAAGGCTTCTTGCTTACTCATCGCCACCACCACACCCTTGCCCGCCGCCAAACCATCGGCTTTAACGACAATCGGTGCGCCGTGTTTTTCGACGTAGGCGCGGGCTTTAGCAATGTCACTGAAGGTTTCAAAAAACGCCGTAGGGATGTTGTGACGCGTCATAAAACGCTTGGCAAAATCTTTGGATGATTCCAGTTGCGCCGCCGCTTTGGTCGGGCCAAAAATCTTCAATCCCGCCGCGCGAAACGCATCCACCACCCCCGCCGCCAGCGGAGCTTCTGGCCCTACCACGGTCATGTAAATATCTTCGCGCTTCACGAATTCGATCAGCTCAGGAATCGCGCTAATCGCGACATTTTCCAAGCCATCTTCCAACGCCGTCCCCGCATTACCCGGTGCGACAAAAACCTTCTGCACCTTCGCGCCCTGCGCCAAACGCCACGCCAGCGCGTGCTCACGACCACCGTTACCAATCACCAAAATCTTCATAACAACCTCATGTAAGGTGAGCAGATTGCCCACCGTTTTTATTTCGTCACACGTCAAATTCTTATTTCGTCGCACGCTTTAACACTTGTACCGCTGGAGCGGTGTCGTATTTCGCTGCAATCTTTCCAAATGCTTTATCGAATGAAACGAAAACTTCATCTCCCTCGCTCAACGCCAAATGCAGCGCGTCACCAAAATCCATACCTGCTTCATACCACTTGATCGTCTGACACAAAGCCTCGAACGACTTGGGTTTGAAGTTAGGCAAACCGAGCAAGGTGCGCAGACTTTGCAAGATTTGCTCGCGTGAAAAATCTTCCGTTTGTAGCACCCAAACCAATTCCAGTATCACTGTAGTGGGGGCGGTATAAATGTCAGGACGACTCAATAATTCACGCGCTTGTTTAAACTGCGCCGCATCATCTTTGAGCAGCAAGCGCACCAAGATATTCGTGTCGAGCGCAATCATTCGCGTGTCGCCGCATCCCGCGCTTTCAACATCTTGGCAATCTTCGCACGTGTGGTTTGTTCATCGGTTTTTTTCGCCCCGCGCCTAGCCAATAAACCTGCCGCATCATCGACAGTCGTGGCGGGAAACATCGGCAAAGGCTTCAGCCGTATTTCATCGCCCACAAACGAAATCGCAAACTCCGTCCCGACCGCAAGGTGGTGGCTTTTACGGATGTCATTGGGAATAACAAATTGCCCCTTGGTAGAAAGTTTCACGGTTTGCATAAACACCTCTGTGCGGTAAGTCTGCGCATCTTACCAATTTACTTAAATTAACGCCGAAGTCATATCGCGCTGCGCCAAAACCAGCAAACGGCGGGCAGCTTCAATGCGCTGAGTCATACAAAACCTTGCCTTCGCGCAACGCCCAATACACCGCCGTGGAACACGCTTGCTGTTGCTTATTGACCTCGGCTTGCGAACACACCAACACATCGACGGCGATGCGTAACGGGCGCAACACTTAGCGCAAGCGCACCATCTCGCCAAATTTATCCAGCAACGTCGGCTCGACCACCAAGAAATCCAAATCCGATTCTTCCCCCGCATCCCCACGCGCATACGAGCCAAACAGAATTACTCTGGCTGGCTTCGCCGCCTCGCCCAACAACTGCGCGGCTTGCATGATGGTTTGCTGTGAAATCATTGGCTACCTTTTGCGTTATGCCTTGCTAACTGTACGTCCGCGTAGGGCGCAATCGTTATTGCGCCGTATCAAACTCTGGTGCAATGCGCTGCGCTTATTGACACCCTACATTGCTACAAATTACTTAATGGCGGAAATGACGGAAGCCAGTCAGCACCATCGCAATCCCGTGTTCATCCGCCGCTGCGATGACTTCTTCATCGCGCATCGAGCCACCCGGTTGCACAACGGCTTTCGCACCCGCTGCGGCGAGTACATCTAGGCCGTCGCGGAAGGGGAAGAAGGCATCGGAGGCGACGACTGAGCCGACCAAACTCAGTCCTGCGTTCTGCGCTTTGATAGCGGCGATTTTGGTACTGTCCACACGGCTCATTTGCCCTGCGCCCACCCCTAAAGTTTGCCCGCCTTTGCAGAATACAATCGCGTTGGATTTCACATATTTCGCCACGCGCCATGCGAACAGTAAATCTTGTAATTGTTCCGCAGTCGGCTGGGTTTTGGTCACGACTTTGAACTGCGAGGCTTGCACATTTAGCACGTCCGGCGTTTGTACCAACAAGCCACCGCCGACACGTTTCATATCGTATTGGTTATGCGCATTGGATAACGGCACGGTCAACACACGCACGTTTTGTTTGGCGGCGGTGACTTTCAATGCGGCTTCCGATGCACTCGGCGCGATGATGAGTTCAACGAATTGATTGGCGGTAATTTGTGTCGCGGTCGCCTCGTCCAACTCGCGGTTGAAGGCGATGATGCCGCCGAACGCGGAGGTGGTGTCGGTCGCATACGCCAGCTTGTATGCGTTCAGCGGCGTGTCCGCAATCGCCACGCCGCACGGGTTGGCGTGCTTGACGATGACGCAGGCAGGTTGATCGAAAGTCTTGACCAATTCCCAAGTTGCATCGGCATCGCCGACGTTGTTGTAAGAAAGTTCTTTACCCTGCACTTGCGTGTAATTTGCAATCGAACCAGCGAGCGGATTCAGGTCGCGATAGAACGCTGCTTTTTGATGCGGGTTCTCGCCGTAGCGCATGTCTTGCACTTTGGCAAAGTTGAAATTGATTTGCGCTGGGAATTCGCTGCGTGTGCCGTCGCTGGCGATGGTGGTCAGATAATTACTGATCGCGGCATCGTAAGCGGCAGTGTGCGAAAAGGCTTTTTTCATCAGATCGAAACGGGTTGCATCGGACACCGCGCAAGCGTTAGTTTGCATCTCCGCCAGCACGTCGGCGTAATCAATCGGGTCAGTGACGATCGCAACGTGACCATGATTTTTCGCTGCCGCGCGCACCATCGTAGGCCCGCCGATGTCGATGTTTTCAATCGCATCTTCCAAGCTGCAATTTGGCTTGGCAATCGTCGCCGCGAAGGGGTACAAATTCACTACCACCAAATCAATCGTCGGGATGTCATGCTTCGCCAAAGTCGCGACGTGTTCAGGTAAATCGCGACGCGCCAAAATACCCGCGTGAACTTTGGGTTGCAGGGTTTTTACGCGACCATCCAGCATCTCAGGAAAGCCGGTGTAATCGGCGACTTCCATACACGGCACGCCATTATCGGCGAGCAATTTTGCCGTGCCGCCGGTGGACAAAATTTTCACACCGAGTTGATGTAAACCCTGTGCAAATTCGAGTACGCCAGACTTGTCTGAAACGCTGATGAGTGCTTGTTTGATAGCCATGATATTTCCAATAAAAATAAATTCGTTTAAGCCCAACAACGGTAGGAGCGAGCTTGCTCGCTCCTACCAAAGGCATCTATTCAATCCCGTGTTGCAGCATTTTTTTGCGCAAGGTATTGCGGTTGATGCCCAGCATTTGTGAGGCTTGGGTTTGATTAGCACCGACGTGTTCAAGCACCATTTCAAGCAGCGGTTTTTCTACGCAGTTCATCACCATGTCATACAAATCGGCACACGGCTCTTCACCATCTAAATCGTGAAAATACTCCTTAAGCGCAAGGCGCACATAGCGCGCCATATCATTTTCGTTGATTGCTACGCACTCGTTCATGTTGCCTGCCCCTCGACATAAAGCAGGTGCTGACCACGCTGCGCTTGCTCTGCAAAAAATTCATCTACCGCTGCCATTTGCGTATCCACGGTTTCCAGTTGGTTCATCTGGTGGCGAAATGTCGCTGAGCCAACCAAGCCTTTGGTGTACCAAGAAATATGTTTACGCGCCACGCGCAAGCCGCTGTACTCGCCGTAAAAATCATACAAATCGCGCACATGTTCGACTAACACACGGTGGATTTCGCCGACTTCGGGGGGGGGCAAATGCTCGCCCGTTTTAAGAAAGTATTCGATTTCGCGAAACAGCCAAGGGCGACCTTGCGCCGCGCGTCCTATCATCACCGCGTCCGCGCCTGAGTAGTGCAACACATCGCGCGCCTTCTCTGGTGTGGTGATGTCGCCGTTGGCAATAATCGGAATTTTTACCGCATCTTTAACGGCGCGTATCGTGTCGTATTCGGCATCGCCGGTGTATGCGCAAGCGCGCGTGCGACCATGAATCGCCAAGGCTTGAATGCCCGCTGCCTCAGCGATTTTGGCAATGGTCACCGCATTGCGATTGGTCTTATCCCAGCCCGTGCGGATTTTCAACGTCACGGGCACGTTCACAGCATTGACCACCGCTTCAAGCAGCGTTTTCACCAGCGGCTCGTTTTGCAACAACGCCGAACCCGCCATCACATTGCAGATTTTTTTCGCGGGACATCCCATATTGATGTCGATAATTTGCGCGCCATGTTCGACGTTATGCTTCGCCGCCAACGCCAACATTTTAGGATCCGCGCCAACGATTTGCACCGAGATAGGATCGACTTCGCCTTCATGGTTGGCGCGACGCAAAGTTTTTTCTGAACCGTATAGCAAAGAGTTTGAGGCGACCATTTCGCTCACCGCCATGCCCGCGCCCATGCGCTTGCACAACATCCGAAATGGTCGGTCAGTCACGCCCGCCATAGGCGCGACGATGAGATTATTTTTGAGTTCGTAAGGGCCGATGCGCATGTCAGTATTTTTGTCGCGTAAAGAGTTACGGTTTTTTGAAGGGCGCGGATTATAAATGAAGCGCGCGCGCTGTGCTTTGCGATAGAAAATTTCGTTATGATGCCCGCCCTATGAAAAATCACTTTGACCTCATCATCATCGGCGGCGGCTTGGTTGGCGCCAGTCTGGCGGCATCGTTAGCCGAAAGCGGTTTATCGCTGGCGTTAATCGAAGCCGCACCGCCGCCCACCGCCAGCCCCGTTTGGGACAGCCGCATTTTTGCGATTAGCCCAGGTAGTCGTAAGTTTCTGCAAGCGTGTGGCGCATGGGCTTTGCTCGATACGCAACGCATCGCCGCCGTGGAAGCGATGCACGTGTTCGGCGACACCGATGCGGAACTGAATTTTTCTGCGTATCAAATGGGTGTGGCGGAGCTCGCCTGCATCGTCGAAAACCGCGCGCTACATGTCGCGCTCTGGCAGATTCTCCAGCAACAAGAAAATCTCACCTTGCTGCAAGGCACGCGCGGTCATGCTTTGCAGGTGGCAAGCGACCATGCCAGCCTCACGCTAGACGACGGCACGCAGCTCAGTGCGGCTTTAATCGTCGGCGCGGACGGACGCGATTCTTGGCTGCGTCAGCAAGCGGGCTTATCTGCCGCGCCCACCGACTACGCGCAACACGGCGTGGTCGCCAATTTCAAATGCACGCTTCCACATCGCGGCATTGCGCAGCAATGGTTTCAAAGCGATGGCATTTTGGCGTTGTTGCCGCTACCCGATAATCAAGTCTCAATGGTGTGGTCAGTCAGTCCCGCGCGCGCGGCAGAGCTATTGGCGTTGCCGCCAGATGAGCTGTGTACGCAAGTCGCCCGCACGGCAAAAAACACCTTGGGCGAACTCGGTGTCATCACCCCTGCCGCCGCCTTTCCTTTGCGCAAACTCACGCTAGAGCACATCAGCGCGCCACGCATCGCACTCATCGGCGATGCCGCGCACAACATGCACCCGCTGGCGGGACAAGGCGTGAACACCGGCTTTCGCGATGCACAACAGCTGGCGAATTTACTGCTCACGCGCGGCGCGCAACACGATGTCGGCGATACACAACTCTTGCGTCGTTTTGATCGTAAACGCCGCGAAGATATTCTCACCATGCAGACCACCACTTACGCATTGAAGCACTTATTCAACAACGACAATCCGCTGCTACGCACCCTGCGTAACAGCGGATTAAATTGGCTCAATCAGCTCACCCCGCTGAAAAAATTATTGATGCGCCACGCGCTGAATTAACCGCATTCCCGCACATACAACGCTTCCACTTTCTCACGCGCCCAAGGTGTGCGGCGCAAAAATTTTAGGCTCGATTTCACACTGGGGTCATGGGTAAAACAGCGCACCGGAATCGCCTCGCCCATTGCCGCCCAGCCGATTTTTTCTGACAGTTGCGTGACCATCATCTCCAGCGTGATGCCGTCTAAATTTTTCGCCTTATTCATGTCCAGCCTCACTTTTTAATTTTGCTAAAGTCTGCGCAATCTCGGCAAAAACAGGACGCAACGCAACATTTTCCGCGACGCAGCGGCGTTGCAACGCCCACGAATTTTCTAGCAAAGTGCTGTCGCAGCGTTGCAATAACTCTTCTAACAAACAGCCGAAGGCGCGCACTTCAAGTTGCTGCAAAGCATATGCGTCGTGCGCCATAAAACTCGCCGCACCAAAGTCGCCTAACAGCGCGTCGCCTGTCGCGGTAGACAAAATGTTATGCGCATACAAATCGCCATGCAGAATGCCGCGCGCGTGTAAATGCGCGACGGCGGCGGCAATGCCGTGCGCGAGATTAAGCAACACCGAGCGGGCGAATTTTTGTCCATGCGCATACACATCGCGCGTACACGTTTGCAAACTAGGCGGCGCGGCTAGCGTCTGAAAATCGCGGCTAATCAGCGGCATCACCAAGCCCGCCGTGCCTTGTGGATGCTGGGCTAACTTGCCTCGCGCCCCAATCACGTTGGGGTGATTGCCTGCCGCCAAACACGCTGCTTTTTCACTGGCGGGTAAGCCGTCGCTAGTCAGCGCGCCTTTGAATAATTTCACCGCGACATTTTTTTCACCCTGCCAAATCGCTTGATGAATCACGCCCGACGCGCCTTCGCCTAACTGTTGTTGCAGCTCTAAATCGTGCCAATTGATGCACGCAATTTCTTGCTCCGCCAACATTGCAGCTTGTTGCGCATCACTAAACGGATTGCCCGCACACGCCAGCCAAGCCAAGCGCGGCATGGATAACAGCCATGCGGGCAGTTGCGCAAAACGATTCGCCGAGATGCGCAGCAGCTCTAAATTTGTGCAAGCGGCGAGTTCGGGCGGCAAACTGTGTAAACGATTCCCCGCCAACATCAGCTTTTGCAAATTGGCACATTGTCCTAATTCGCGCGGCACCGTTTCAAGCTGATTGTCAGTGAGAATTAGCCAACGCAACTGCGCGGGAATCGCCGCAGGCGAAAAGTGCTGAATGCGGTTCGCCTTAAAGCCCACCATACTCAAATTGGCGCAACGCCCTAACACCTCAGGCACGTCGCTAAATAAATTGTCCGAACAAAAAATCACGCGTAACTTATGCAAACGCGGCAAATCATCAGGTAACGCTGATAGCTGATTGCCTGACAGATTGAGTATCTCCAGCGTGTCCGCGAGTTGGAAAATTTCAGGTGGGAAAGTGCTTAGACCGCACGACAAATCAAGGCGGGAAATCCCCGCTAATTCGCCCGCGCGTAGTTGCGTGAGTGTGTGCATGATTTATTTAGTATTGAGCGGCGGTGCAATAACGAATGCGCCCTACGCGGGCTACTTGCGCTTGTCAGTCGCAACTGCGGCGGCTTTGCGCACCACGAAAGTGGTACCAGTTTGTTCGGCGAGTAGTCGCGCTTTCTCGGAAGCGCGTAGCAAGGCTTGCGGAGCTTTTTGCATATCGGAATCTTTTAAGCGAGAAATAGGAGCTTTCATGGGTTCTGTCCTTCATCTAACAACACAGTAGGTGCGCCAGAATTATCGTATAGCTGCCAGCTATCCACCAGCAACTTGTAACGCTCAAAATTTGCAATGCCATGAGCAAAGCGACGACGAATCACATCTTGCGGAACATTGTGTCCACCCTGAATTACACGGGTTGCGACGCGCGCCAAGGCCATTTCAGTATTTGGCAAAGATAAGAAAAACAACTTCACCAAATAACCAGAAGAACGCCAAACTGGAATCATCCGCGCGTAAGTCAAACCGGAAAGCGTCGTCTCAAAAGAAAAACTTTCGCCACGTTTCACAAAGTCATTTATCGTTTCCAGCATGATGCGCCCCGCCTTAAATGCCGCCACATCTGGTGCGAAAGGCGACAACCCTGCGGCGATTAAGTCGGCATTCACAAAGTTCGGCAACGCCGCATCAGTCGGCAAAAACTCACGCGCAAAAGTCGTCTTCCCCGCACCGTTTGGGCCAGCGATGATGACGATACGTTTGATGTGATCGGAGTTACTCATGTTCGTGTGCAAACCGTGGTCTGTCCCCGATTGTTGTTAGTTCAACGCAAGACACCCAGACCAGTTGGATTGTGAGCGGGGAGCTTGACCGTAAATATAGTTTCAAGGTACGGAATGTCATTAAATATATATATATCACCTTGCTGCATCACTGCCACTTCTCCGCGATATACATCTTCTACAATTTTCTTGAGTACAGGCAAACCATAACCAGACCCCGACTTTTGACTTTTGATGGCATTCTTGCCACGTACGGAATAGCGAAAAATACTATCTCTTTCGCCATCTTCTATCAGGGGCCCAGTCGATGAAACACTAAAGTGCACTTCACTTCCAGCATCATTGCAAACTATATTTACCGAACGAGCAGTCGCGGGGCAATTCTTCACGTCCTTATCTGGAGAATATTTTATTGCATTCTCAATAAGTAAAAATGGAACCAGATCGAACACGCGCGGACCATCAACGGCGGCAATTGATGTCCCGCAAATGCTCAGATTAATTTTCAACTTCTGCGCTGTCACTTGAAAACAACGATGAATTTTATCTACAACTCTATAAACAGGAATCTCTCCTTTATTGGCTGTATCCAAATCTGGGTTAGCAATGAACTCCATAAAGTCTATTCGTCCTCGCAATATTTCAGTTAGCGCCAAAACGGTTTTTGCTAGCCATTGTTCATTGCTAGAACTTTTTTGCATTTGACTAGAAAGGATTTGTTCTAGCTCATATGCCGTGTTGTAAAGAGCAGAGTTAATTGCGCGAATCTCATGAATGCTCTGTCGAATCAATATTTGATGTTGCTCTTCAATTTCTTGCATGCCTTGAAGAAATATCGATGCGTAGCTCTCAATATCATTTCGACTTGCCCTAATTGAGAGTTGCTCGCTTTTACTATGAACTGTTGAAATCTCTCTTACTTTCAAACCGAAAAAAATTAGCGTATTCGTTCCCAACACTAGGTGTGTAGGTAATTTATACAACGCAAAACCAGCAGGACATACACCCCACCCACCCATTGAAAGTGACTTTGCGACACTTAAGACAGAAGGAACTTGAATATCAGGTGGAATTGAGAATAACGCCCCATTACCATGTTTAATAACGTCGCCGACTTCATCCACATATATCCATGGAAACGCAGCACTCGACATACCAAAATAATTCATGCCTGAACTGCTCCTTTTAATGCTTCAAAGAGCAAGTCAAATGCCTTGGATGTTACGAAGCTGGCTATTTCTTTTTTCACTCCCCCAGACGAGGAGGATTTATTTGACAACACTTCAAGTGCCTTTTTTGTTGCATCAGGCCCTGCAGCAATATTCGAAACATACGAATGTTCAATCTTTAATAACTCTAATGGGGTAATGCCCGCTATCACCAGCCGCATGCGAAATTGTTTCCATACTTCAATAGGATTGCTAAGTCGAGCTATATGCTTATCAAGAATTTCACGCCACTCCTCAATTGAAGCATCCTTCCGCAAATTGCCATCTGCAGCAATGTTTGCTCTTCTCGAAATATTTGAATTCGCACTTCCGCCTGTAAAAGCTATAACCGCTTTCTCTGGATAGTTGCGTTTAACCTCTTCAATAAGGTAAGCCCCCTGCATATCTTTTGAAAGATGCACCCCAACACCTTGTAAGTCACATAAGACAATGGGGAAGTCACTAAGTTGATCGATTCTATTTACATCAGAAAAAGTAGTGATCTGGAAATTGTTATTCCGCAGGTTGTGTTCTGGTTCAAATGGCTTATCGTCAACTACGGCTATCGCAACTGATTTTCTAAGATCCGCAGGCGGCCGTAAATTTTGCGTAATGTCTTTGTTGGCTTCTAAGTCAGCAATCGATTTAGGCTTTGGAATACAGAGTACAAACATATGCACCTCCAGAACTAATGAGTTTCTCTTACGGTCTTTTTACCGACTAATCGGCTTATAGCGAATCCGCTTAGGCTTAGCACCCTCTTCACCCAAACGCTTCTTTTTATCCGCTTCGTACTCTTGATAGTTGCCGTCGAAGAAGTTCCATTTTGAATCGCCTTCGCACGCGAGAATGTGGGTGGCGATGCGGTCTAGGAACCAGCGATCATGGGAGATTACAGCGACGCAGCCGGCGAATTCTAGTAGTGCATCTTCCAGTGCACGCAAGGTTTCCACGTCCAAATCGTTGGTGGGTTCATCCAGCATTAGCACGTTGCCGCCGGAGATGAGGGTTTGCGCTAAGTGCAGACGACCGCGTTCGCCGCCGGATAATTGTCCGACGATTTTTCCTTGATCAGCACCTTTGAAATTGAAGCGACCGATGTAGGCGCGCGCTGGGGTTTCGTATTTGCCTACGGTCAAAATTTCATTGCCGCCAGAGATGGCTTCAAACACAGTTTTGCTGTTGTCCAAAGAATCGCGCGCTTGATCGACGTGGGCGATTTTCACGGTTTGACCGATTTTTACCGTGCCGGTGTCGGGTTGTTCTTTGCCAGTAATCATGCGGAACAGCGTCGATTTACCCGCGCCGTTTGGACCGATAATGCCGACGATTGCGCCGGGTGGAATTTTGAAGCTGAGGTTGTCTATTAGCAGACGTTCGCCATAGGCTTTGCTGACGTTTTCAAACTCGATAACTTCGTTACCCAGACGTTCGCCGACGGGAATAAAAATCTCCTGCGTTTCATTGCGCGCCTGATGTTCTTGCGAATTCAATTCTTCAAATCTGGCGATACGCGCCTTGGATTTTGCCTGCCGACCTTTAGGATTTTGGCGCACCCATTCCAACTCTTGCTTCATCGCTTTTTGATGCGCATCGACTTGTTTATTTTCTTGCGCTAAACGCGCGCCTTTTTGGTCCAGCCAACTGGAATAATTTCCCTTCCACGGAATGCCGTGACCGCGATCCAATTCCAAAATCCATTCGGCGGCATTGTCGAGGAAATATCTATCATGCGTGACCGCCACCACGGTGCCGGGGAAGCGCACGAGGAATTGTTCCAGCCATTCCACGGACTCGGCATCCAGATGGTTGGTCGGCTCATCGAGCAACAACATATCGGGTTTTTCCAACAACAATTTGCATAGCGCAACGCGGCGTTTTTCACCGCCGGATAAATTTTTAATCAGCGCGTCCCAGTCCGGCAAACGCAGCGCGTCGGCAGCGATTTCCATTTGATGTTCGGCATCTGAACCGCTGGCGGCAATGATATTTTCCAAGCGCGCTTGCTCGGCGGCGAGTGCGTCAAAATCGGCATTCTCATCGGCGTAGGCGGCATACACTTCGTCGAGTTTTTGTTGCGCTTGCATCACTTCGCCTAGCGCGGATTCCACTTCTTGACGCACGGTTTTCGCGGGGTCTAGCACTGGCTCTTGTTCCAAATAACCGATTTTCATATTCGGCATATGTTGCACTTCGCCGTCGTATTCTTTATCCACGTTCGCCATGATGCGCAGCACGGTAGATTTACCCGAACCGTTCAGACCGAGCAAACCAATCTTTGCGCCGGGGAAAAAACTCAGCGAAATGTCTTTGATAATTTGACGTTTGGGAGGGACGATTTTGCTCACGCGGAGCATCGACATTACATATTGACCTTGTGCCATTTTGCGGGTTCTCTAGAGATTCAAAAAGGCGCGTAGCTTACCGCAAAGCACCAGCCCGCCAAAGGTAAATCATAGTGAATCTCGCCCCACTTCCGTGTATGGTTGCGCGTCAGTCAATCCGCAGGAGAACATCATGCAACGCAGAAATTTTTTATTGGCTTTATCGGGGCTCGCATGGTTAGGCGCGACACGTTCTTGGGCAGCAGCGGTGCAAAGCGTCAGCGTGGTGCAATTTTCAGATGACGGCAAAGCCTTAGGGCGCGCCACTTTAGCCAAGGTCAGCAAACTCGCTGAGTGGAAAAAAACGCTCTCGCCTTTGGCATTTCATGTGACACGCGAACAAGGTACGGAGCGCGCTTTTTCGCAGCCCAGCTACAACACGCATCAAGCCGGAATTTATCGCTGCGTGTGTTGCGACAACGCGCTATTTGATGCCAAAAATAAATTCGATTCAGGCACGGGTTGGCCAAGTTTTTGGCAGCCGATTGCAGCCGAAAATGTACGCAATATCGAAGATAAATTATTCGGCATGACGCGCACCGAAGTGCAATGCGCCTTGTGCGACGCGCATCTAGGGCATGTATTCGATGACGGCCCGAAGCCGACAGGCTTGCGCTATTGCATGAACGCCGTGGCGATGCGCTTTATTCCCGACACGAAATCGTAGCGGCGTATGGCATACACCCTCTTTGAAATTTATCCGCATATAACAATAGGCTTATTGTCATAAGCCGCTACGAGGTTTTTATGTTAATTTTTATTTTGTCGTATCTTGGTGGTTTGCTGACCATTTTCAGTCCCTGCGTACTGCCTGTTTTGCCGTTTATTTTTGCGCGGGCGGGGCAATCGTTCCGCAGCAATGGCTTGCCGATTTTGCTCGGCATGGCGGCGACGTTCACGGTGCTGGCGAGCCTCGCTGCGGTCGGCGGCGCGTGGCTGGTGGCGGTCAATCAATATGGTCGTTATGCCGCGCTGGGCTTGCTGTTAGTGCTGGGACTCGCGCTGATTTTTCCTGCCTTATCAGCGCGCTTGATGCGTCCGTTTGTCGCGTTCGGCAGCCGTTTACAAGCGCGCGCCGATGCGCAATCCAGCATCAAAAGTTCGCTGTTGTTGGGTGTGGCGGTGGGCTTTTTATGGGCACCGTGTGCTGGGCCAATTTTGGGCTTGGTATTGGCGGGCGCGGCGTTGCAAGGTGCGAATCTGTATAGCGCGTTGTTGCTGTTGGTGTTCGCAGCGGGCGCGGCAACGTCATTAGGCTTGGCATTGCTGGCTGGCGGGCGGGTGTTCGCCATGATGAAGCGCGGGCTGGGCGCGGAAGAATGGTTGCGACGCGGCTTAGGCGGCTTGGTCATTATCGGTGTCATCGTCATCGCGCTTGGTTGGGACACTAAATTTCTCGCACAATTTTCATTCTTGAGTACGGCAAAAACCGAGCAGCAATTGATTAGCCAATTAGCGAAATCGCCCGCTAAAAACGCACTGCAAAATGCCCCCTCGCTCGCAGGGGCAACACAGTGGCTCAACTCGCCAGAGCTTGATTTGACTGACTTGCGTGGCCGTGTCGTGTTGGTAGATTTTTGGACTTACTCGTGCATCAACTGTTTGCGCACGCTGCCTTATCTCAAAGCGTGGGACGAAAAATATCGCGCGCAAGGCTTGGTGATTATCGGCGTGCACGCGCCTGAATTTGCCTTTGAAAAATCCAGCGAAAATGCGCAACAAGCGATACGCGAACACGGCATCAAATATCCAGTCGCGCTGGATAACGACTTCAAAATTTGGAACGCGTATCAAAACCAATACTGGCCGGCGCATTATTTAATCGACGCGCAAGGCGTGATTCGTCAGCAACATTTTGGCGAAGGCGCGTATCTGGAAACCGAGCAGATGATACAAAAATTGCTCCAACAAGCGCGTCCTAAATTTAGCCCACAAGCCCTTGCCAGCATTAGCGTTGATGGTGTTGCCGTGGCGGCACAAACCACCAGCGCGTTGCGCTCGCCAGAAACATATTTAGGCGATGCCAAACAGAAAAACTTTGCTTCGCCTGAAACCGTTGTGCATGACGCAACGCAGCATTTTTCTATGCCGAAAAATCTCGCGCTGCATCACTGGGCATTGCAAGGTGATTGGCGCATCGCTGCGGAATCTGCGGGGTTGCAAAGCGCGCAGGGTGCGCTGACGATTAAGTTTTACGGGCGCGATGTGAATCTGGTGATGGGGAATGCGCAGCGCAAAACAGCGCGTTACCGCGTCATGCTCGATGGCAAATCGCCAAATGCCGCGCAGGGTTTAGACAGCGATGCGCAAGGTGCGGGCGTGATAACCGGGCAACGCTTGTATCAATTACTGCGCTTGCCTGTTGCGGGCGAACATCAATTACGCATCGAATTTTTAGACCGTGGTACAGACGTTTTTGCGTTTACGTTTGGTTAACTCATCGCTGTCATTCCCGCCTACGCGGGAATGACAGCATCATTATTTTTAGGAGACTCTCCATGCAAAAAACCATATTGAATGTCAGCCTGTTATGCACCTTGAGCCTCGCCCCGCAAAGCCATGCAGCCGCACAAACAGCGGTGTTCGCGGGCGGTTGTTTTTGGGGCGTGGATGCGGTGTTCAAACATGTGCGTGGCGTGACCGAAGTCGTATCAGGTTACGCGGGCGGCGCGGCGAATACCGCGCATTACGAGTTAGTCAGCCAGGGCGACACGGGACATGCTGAGGCGGTCAAAATTAGTTTTGATGACGCGCGCATTTCATACCAACAACTGCTGCAAGTATTTTTCAGCGTGGCGCATAACCCTACCGAATTAAATCGCCAAGGTAATGATGTCGGCACGCAATATCGCTCGGCGATTTTTTACACCAGTGCTGCGCAACAACAGCAAGCGCAAAACAGTATTGCGACGTTAGGCAAAGCAAAAGTTTTTAGCGCGCCCATCGTCACGCAAGTTGTGCCGCTCAAGCAATTTTTCCCCGCCGAGGACTATCACCAAAACTACCTCGCGCTGCATTTAAGCCAGCCTTACATCGTGCATCACGACCTGCCGAAACTCAGCGCGCTGCAAAAAACTTTCCCCGCTTTTTATCAATAATTGTTCGCAGCTAAGCACAGCTCTAAAAAAGCAAGGTGATGAATGCGCCCGCAGCTTTGCCCTTGCCAGCAGGCGAGAGGGATGGGGGTTTAATTTTTCGGCGTTAAGCGCATTTCACCGTTGTCTTGCTCGATGCGAAATCCTTGTAACACGTTCATGCCGAGCAGCGGTTGGCTGAGGTTGGGCACAATCATGGCGGGGACATTGGCGAGCAGCAGGTGACCGAGTTGGAGCTTGTTGATGACCGAGGTGCAACTACGCGTCGTGCCGTTAGCGGTTTGCACTGACACTTGTTCCTTGCACGACATGTTCGCCATATACGCCATGTCGCGCGGCAGCGAGACCATGCTCGCCCCCGTATCGACCACGAAGATGAGTGACTTAGCGTTAATTGCACCGTCAACAAAATAATGACCATTGCTTTGTTGACGCAAAATTAAAACGCGAGTGGTGTTGCTGGTGGGCAGACTGGCGGCGACAGGGCTATCGGTTTGCGCCCAGCTCGACACGGCGGTATCGGTTTTGGCGCATGTTGTGGCTTGATAAATGGTTTGCCCGTTGCGGTCTTTACACTTATGCACCACGCCATCGGCGTAGGCAAACTGACTGGCACACAGGGCAATAAACCCCAGCGTAGCGACTTTCATAGCGGCGGCTCCGCGCTGGATTTTGCTGCGTCAGCGGCGCGTTGCAAACGATAGCTGCGCGCATGTTTGGGCAGATTGACCACCATGATTATCAAGCGCGTTAAGTAGTATGAGACGAACGCAAACAGCAGCAACAGCAGCACGAAAAAATTCAGCGATAGTTCAATTCGATATGGTGGATAAACCAGCAACACATAGCCGGCGTTGTGCGCCGCACTGCTCATCGCCACCGCCGCTGCAAACAGCAGCACAATCCAAATCACATATTTCATTCGCTGACCTTGAGCCCTTCCGTCGCACTATTACGCGCCTCTTTGTCGCGGCTAGCACGATAGTTACGCACTTGTGCGAGGCTGTTATGGATGTCGGGCAACTCGATATTGATACTGGCTGCGGCTAGGGTTTTCAAGCCTTTTAGCACGCGCTTGGTGTCGTCATCTGCTTCCGCAAAATAATCATTGAGCCATTGCTGCATGGCTTTAATCTCGTGCTTAAACGCCACTTCATCGCGCGCCAATAAATTCATCCGCGCCAATAAAAAATGCAGCTTGAGATTTTCACGCAAGAAAAACTCTTGCTCAGGTGGCAGCAACGGCAGTGCTGCGTGTTGAGTGTTTTGGATGCGTATCAGTTGGCTCAACTCTTGCCAAATTTCACTGAGCAAGGCTTGCCAACGGCTCTCGCTGGCGGGTGGCGCGGACACCGTGGCGGGTGTCGTAGGCTCGTGCAATTCTGACCACAACGGCAGCTCATCCACGCTGCTTAATAAACTATCCAGCTGCACGCTCATGCCTGCCACGTCCACATTCGGTAAGGCACGCAGCTTGTCCATGTCGTGTGCGATGGCCTGCCGCAGCGGACGCAAGCTGTTGCGATTCATGCGTTGCAAACGCGCATCGGCAGTTTGCATGGCAATCAGCGCGGCTTTGACGTTGGCGGAAAGTTGTAATTGCTGATTGGCAATCAATAACGATTGCTCCACTTCCGCCAGCGCGGTTTCATCGCGACTGCTGGAAAGCTCGTTGTATAAGGCTTCTAGGGCGGCGCGTTGCCCTTGTGATTCGGCATAGCGCGCTTCTAACAAGGCTAATTTTGCCGCGAGGTCGCGCGTGTCTTCTTGGTTTTTTTCCAGCAACACACTGTTGACCTGATTGTCGCTGTCCATCGTCGCCAGCTTTTCTGCCACGGTCATACTGACTTTGCTGAGCTCATCTTGTGCGAAGAACCATTGCACAAGAAAAACCACCACCAGCAGCCCAATCGTCAGCTGTGTCAAAGAAGCGTGCACTAAATTATTTTTTAGACGTGCCAAGGGCGATTGTTCGTTCATATCATTCCTTTCAAATCGCGCCAGTTCATTAACGCGGCAACTAATCCTGCATCCCCTGCGTCGGTCAACGTGACGTTTTGCCAGCCTTGTTGTTTGGCTAAGTTGGCGATGCGTGCGTGCGGCACTAATAGCGGCGTGGCGAGCAGGGCAGGATGGGAGTCCAACAGGGTGCGCAAATAAATCAGTGCTTCGCTGCTGGTGATAGTGATGACAGCGGGCGGGTCGCGCAGTAAATCGCTGGTCGTGACGACCGCCGCGCTGCGCTGATAACAACTGGCATATTCGACCATCGCACCGCGCGCTTTGAGCGTGTCGCCTAACAACTCGCGCCCGCCATCGCCGCGCAAAATCATCACGCGCTGCCCCTGCATGTCGCGCAGTTCGGGCAATGCCAATAAGGCTTCACTGTCGGATTGCAAGCTCGGCACGATGACATTGGCTACACCGAAGTCACGCAAACTTTGCGCACTACTCGCGCCTATGCAGGCGACGTGTTGCGGTAAGTTCGCGTGCGCAGCACGGATGGCTTGCATACCGTATTGCACCGCATTAGGGCTGATGAAAATGGCTAAATCAAATTCCGCTAAGCGCGCTAATTGCTGCTGTAAATGTGCGGGATTTTCGACCGCTGCAATATCAAGCAAGGGTAGCAAAATCGCGCGCCCGCCGAGCGCGTTAATGGCTTGTGCGAGCGACTGCGCTTGCGCTTTGGGACGCGTCACCAAAACACTCAAGCCCCGCAACGGCTGTGCAGTTGCGGGGCTTGAGTGAGCTACGTTAGACATGCTAAGTATGGTTTTTACAGCGCGAGTGCGGCAAGAATTTTGTCCGCCCCTTGCGCGCGCAAAGCACGGGCGATTTGATTGCCCAAGAGTTCGGGCTGGCTTAGTTCTCCCGTTGCTTCGGCGCGCATCATCTCGCTGCCATCTGGACTGGCGACAAAACCGCGCATATACAACTGCCCATTTTTGACTTGGGCAAAACCGCCTAACGGCACTTGGCAACTGCCGCCCAAGGCACGGCTCATCGCGCGTTCTGCCAATACGCAGGCAGCCGAATCAGCATGATGCAAGGCCTGTAAACAGGCAATCACATCGACGCGCTCCGCGCGACATTCAATGCCTAACGCGCCTTGCCCGACGGCGGGCAAACTGTCTTCACTGGCAATCACATTGCGAATGCGTGCGCCCAAGCCTAGGCGTTTCAGCCCCGCCGCTGCCAAAATAATCGCAGCATATTGTCCTTCGTCGAGTTTGCGTAAACGCGTTTGTACGTTGCCGCGCAAGGGCTGGATGTCGAGGTGCGGAAAGCGCGCGCGCAACTGACTTTCGCGGCGCAAGCTCGATGTTCCCACCACGCTGCCCGCAGGCAAGGCGGCGAGATTGTCAAAATGATTTGAGACAAAAGCATCCAACGGATCTTCACGTTCGCCGATAGCCGCCAGCACGAAACCGTCAGGCAAATTCATCGGCACGTCTTTGAGTGAATGCACGGCAAGGTCGGCACGACCGTCTTCCAGCGCGGTTTCCAGCTCTTTAACGAACAAGCCTTTGCCGCCAATTTTCGACAAAGTCACATCGAGAATTTGGTCGCCTTGCGTGGTCATGCCTAGGATGCTGACTTCGGTTTGCGGATATAATGCGCGCAGTCTGTCTCGAATATGCTGGGCTTGCCACATGGCTAACGCGCTTTCGCGTGAGGCAATCACTAAACGAGATGGTGGGGTTTTTGCAGCCTGATTCATAAACATTTCCTGATTTATCTTTGTTAATTCGCGGCGCATTCTAGCAGGGTGCGCCGCCCTTTTGTGTCGAGAACGAAATGAATTTTAGTAATGCCACCGCCGATATTTCCAGTAAAGATATTCCGCTGCGCGACGATGTACGACTGCTCGGTCGCATCTTGGGCGAAACGCTGCGCGAACAGGAAGGTCAAGCCTCGTATGACTTAATCGAGAATGTGCGCCGTGCGGCGGTGCGTTTTCGCAAAACTCAAGATGAGCGCGATCGCGTCGAGTTGGATAAAACCTTAGACGCAATGTCGCCTAGCGAGACGCTGGTGGTGGTACGCGCCTTTAGTTACTTTTCGCAGCTCTCCAATATCGCCGAAGACTTACATCACAACCGTCGCCATCGCGCTCATCTCACTGCGGGTACCGCGCATAAAGATGGCAGCTTGACACTGGCGTTAGACCGTATCGAAGAAAAGAAACTCGATAAAAAAACGCTGCAAAGTTTTCTCGATAGCGCGGTGATTTCGCCCGTCTTGACGGCGCATCCGACCGAAGTGCAGCGCAAGAGTATTTTGGATTGCCAACTGATTATTTCGCGCTTGTTGTCGGATCGCGATCGCGTCGATATGACGCCCGACGACCTTGCCGAAAACGAAGAAGCTCTGCATCGCTTCGTGTTGATTTTGTGGCAAACGCGCATGTTGCGCACCGCCAAACTGACCGTTGCGGATGAGATTAAAAACGGTTTGGAATTTTATCGCTACACCTTCTTAAATGAGATTCCGAAAATTTATGCGGGTCTCGAAAAGCAGCTCGAAGCGCGTTTCGACAAGGATATTAAAGTGCCGCCGCTGTTGCGCGTGGGCAGTTGGATAGGCGGCGATCGCGACGGCAATCCTTTCGTTACGCACGACGTGATGGACTACGCGGTGCAGCAGCATTCGGCTTTGGTGTTGGAACATTATTTGAGCGAAACGCATTTGCTTGGTCGTCGTTTGAGTTTGACCGACCGCTTGGTTGAGGTGAGCGATGAGTTGCGCAAACTGTCCGATGCCTCACCAGACAAATCACAAAATCGCAACGATGAGCCGTATCGTCGCGCGCTGATTTTGATTTACTCGCGCTTGTCGGCGACGGCGAAAAAATTAGGTCACGAAATTTCGCATCTGCCGCCCGTGGATAAAAATGCCGCGCCCTATCCAACGGCAGCAGAATTTATCGCTGACTTGGATGTGCTGATTGAGTCTTTGTTTAAGCATGGCGCGGTGTATTTGGCGCGCGGACGTTTAGCGAATTTGCGCCGCGCGGCAGAGGTGTTTGGCTTTCATTTAGCACCGTTGGACATGCGTCAACACAGCGCGATTTTGCAGCAAACCGTGAGCGAATTATTGGGCACGGGCAAGGCATATGACGCGCTCGACGAAGCGGCAAAACGTCACGTTTTATTGGCGGCTTTGCAAGCGAATAAAATTTTGTTGGGTGACCTAGATAGCTATTCAGCCGTGGCACAAAGCGAGTTGCGCATCATGCAAACTGCCGCGACGCTGCATCAGCGTTTTGGTCGCGCCGCTTTGCCGAATCACATTATTTCTAAGACCGATGCGGTCAGTGACATGCTCGAATTGGCGTTGCTGATGCAGCAAGTTGGGCTGCTCGACGCGGGCAAAAATCCTGCTTTGCACGTCAACATTATTCCGCTGTTTGAAACCATCGAAGACTTGCGTAGTTGCGGGCCGATTATGGAAGAGTTGTTCTCGATTCCGTATTACCGCGCGCTGCTGAAGTCGCGCGGCGACACGCAAGAAGTGATGCTGGGCTATTCCGACAGCAACAAAGACGGCGGCTATTTGACGGCGAATTGGGAGCTGTACAAAGCCGAATTGGTGTTGGTTGAAGTGTTCAAAAAACACGGCGTTGAGTTGCGTTTATTCCATGGTCGCGGTGGTACGGTTGGGCGTGGCGGCGGCCCTAGCTACGATGCGATTTTGGCGCAACCGCCGGGCAGCGTGAACGGACAAATCCGTATCACCGAGCAAGGCGAAGTGATTTCGAGCAAGTATTCCAATCCCGAAATCGGTCGGCGCAACTTAGAAACCATGATTGCCGCGACCATGGAAGCGACGCTGCTGCATCAGCACGGCGACGACAGCGCGATGCCCGAATATCACCGCGTCATGGAGCAGCTCAGTGTCAACGCGTTCGCCGCATATCGTAAATTGGTCTATGAAACACCTGGCTTCACCGAGTATTTTTTCATCGCCACACCGATACGCGAAATCGCCGAATTGAATATCGGCAGCCGTCCTTCGGCGCGTAAAGCGTCGGACAAAATTGAAGACTTGCGCGCTATTCCTTGGGTGTTTAGTTGGGGCTTAAATCGCACCTTGTTGCCGGGCTGGTTAGGCTTTGGCAGCGCGGTCAAGCAGTTCATTGAAAAAGAAGGCGATGCGGGTTTGGCGCAGTTGCAAGCCATGTATAAAAACTGGGCGTTCTTCCGTGGCTTGATGTCCAACATGGACATGGTGCTGTCGAAAACCGATATGGGTATCGCGGCGAGTTATTCCGAATTGGTTAAAGATTTGGACTTGCGCGAACGCATTTTTGGGGCGATTAACCAAGAGCATGAAGACACGCTGGCGATGTTGTTTCAAGTCACGGGAAACACCATGTTGTTGCAAGACAATCCCGCATTTGCACGCAGCTTGTTGACGCGCACCCCCTACATCGACCCGCTTAATCACTTGCAAATTGCGTTGCTGCTACGCCATCGTGCAGGCGATAACGATGAGTTGGTGAAGCGTGCGATTCATCTCACCATCAATGGCATTGCGACGGGCTTACGTAATAGCGGCTAAACTTTTCATCACACCCGCAAGGCCGCGCAGTCGCTAAGCTGCGCGGCCTTTTTCTATTCATCTGGGTGCTATAATCCGCGCCCTTTTTTGCCCGCCTGTTGCCATGTCTGCTGTACTCAATTTCAAATCCCACCTCGCCGAATTATTTGCCCACGCGCAACGCGTCGTCGCCCCAGAATCTCAAGCTGATATTTTATTAGAGCGTCCCAAACAAGCGGCGTTTGGTGATTATTCTTGCAACTTGGCGATGCAGTTGGCGAAGCCTTTGCGTAAATCGCCGCGCGAGTTAGCGCAGGCCTTAATTGCCGCTTTGCCGCAATCTGACGTGGTGGAAAAAGTCGAAATTGCGGGCGCGGGATTTATCAATATCTTTATCACTACCGCTGCAAAACAAGCGGTGGTATTGGCGGTGTTGCAAGCGCGTGATGCTTACGGGCGTAGCGGGATAGGGGCAAAACGCAAAGTCGGCGTGGAATTTGTTTCGGCTAACCCGACGGGCCCTTTGCATGTTGGTCACGGTCGCGGTGCGGCGGTGGGTGATTGTGTGTGCAGCTTGTTGGATGCGGCAGGTTGGGATGTGACGCGCGAGTTCTATTACAACGATGCGGGCGCGCAAATCGACAACTTGATGGCATCGGTGCAACTGCGTTGCAAAGGCATTACGCCTGATGACGCGAGCTGGCCTGAAAACGGTTATCGCGGCGATTACATTGCCGATGTGGCGCGCAGTTATTTAGCAAAAGATACGATAATTTCCGATGACCAAAACGTCACGGGCAAAGGCGATGCGGATGACGCGGAAGCGATACGACATTTCGCCGTGGCGTATTTACGTCGTGAACAAGATTTGGATTTACGCGCGTTCGGCGTGCAGTTCGATGTGTATTCGCTGGAGTCCGCGCTTTATACCTCGGGCAAAGTCGCGGCGACAGTGAGCAACTTGATTGCCAGTGGACACACTTTTGAGGCAGACGACGCGCTCTGGTTGCGCACCACCGATTTCGGCGATGACAAAGATCGCGTGATGCGCAAAACCGACGGGGGTTACACCTATTTTGTGCCCGATGTGGCGTATCACTTGGACAAATGGCAGCGCGGTTTTACGCGCGTGATTAACGAACAAGGTTCGGATCATCACAGCACGATTACGCGGGTGCGTGCCGGGCTGCAAGCCTTGAATGTCGGTATTCCTAAAGGTTGGCCAGACTATGTTTTGCACCAGATGGTGATGGTGTTGAAGAACGGCGCAGAGGTGAAAATTTCTAAACGTGCGGGCAGCTATGTGACCTTGCGCGACTTGATTGATGAAGTGGGTCGCGATGCCACGCGTTATTTTTTAGCGGCGCGTTCGCCCGATTCGCAACTGGTGTTTGACATTGATTTGGCGATGTCCAAGAGCAATGAAAATCCGGTGTATTACATCCAATATGCTCATGCGCGCATCCATACCGTGCTGACGCAATGGGCGGGCGATGTGGCGACTTTTAATGACGCGAATGTTGCGTTATTGGAGAGCGAATATGAAACCGTATTACTGCAAAAATTGATTGATTATCCGCAAGCCATCGAGACCGCCGCGCACGATTTAGCCCCGCATCAAATCGCGGCTTATCTAAAAGATTTGGCGGCAGATTTTCACAGCTACTACAATGCGCAGCGTTTTTTAATCGACGACCAAGCCTTGCAGTTAGCGCGTTTGGCGTTATGTGCAGCGACTGCGCAAGTGCTGCGTAATGGTTTAAGTTTGCTCGGTGTGTCCGCACCAGAGCACATGTAGAGGAACAGGCGATGAGCAAAGCAGCAACTAAAAAATCCAGCACCGGCAGCGGCAGTCCTTTAATGGTGGGACTGCTAGTCGGGCTGATGGTGGGCATGGCAATCGCGGCAGGTTTAGCTTGGTATTTAATGAAATCGCCGAGTGGCTTTATCAGCAAACCGCCTGCCCCGCGCATCGCCGCCGAACCCGTCAAAGCCTTGCCGCCAGCAGCGTCTGCCGTGAGCGATGGCAAGCCGCGTTTTGAATTTTATAAAGTGCTCACCGACAAGCCTGATGCAACGGTGGGCTTGCCGAATCAAGCGGCAAAAGTTGTTACCCCAGCGGCACCTACCGCTGCGATTAAGCCCGCACCCGTGGTAGTTAAAACCGACACCGCTGCGGCGAAGCAAACTTATTATTTGCAAGTGGGCGCGTTTGCCAATGCCGATGACGCGGAAAAACTCAAAGCGAAATTGAGCTTGCAAGGCATGGATGTCGCGGTGCAAAGCGTGACGATTCCTGACAAAGGCGTGCTGAATCGGGTGCGTACGGGACCGTATCAAGGCGCGGACGAAATGAATAAAGCGCGCGCTGCGTTGAAACTTTCTGGCACGGAAAGCACGCCTGTCCGAATTCAATAATTACCGTCATATTTTTAAGGAGCGCGACATGAAAAACTTAGGATTAACTTTGTTGGTATTGATGAGTGCACTGCTGAACAACGGCGCACACGCCGAAGCGCAACTGGGTAAGGACTACACCTTGTTGGCGAGTGCACAGCCCAGCTCGAAACAAAAAATCGAAGTGTTGGAATTTTTCTTTTACCAATGCGGACACTGCTTTCATTTGCATCCGCTGATTGCGCAGTGGGAAAAAACCAAAGCGCGCGACGTAGAAATTAATTATGTGCCGACCATTTTCCAAGCGGGTGCAGAGCCCGCTGCCACGGCGTTTTACGCACTGGAAGGCATGGGGCAAATCAAGCAAGTGGATGACGCGCTGTATCAAGCCATTCATGTCCAGCAAGTTGGCTTGTTTGATTTAGATTCCATCAGCGCGGTGGTAACGAAAAACGGCGTGGACAAAGCTAAGTTTGCCGCTGCCTACAACTCATTTAGCGTGCAAAGCAAAGTCACCCGCGCCAAGCAAATGCTGCGTAGTTACAACATCCAAGGCACGCCAACTTTGATAGTTGATGGTCGCTTTGTGATCACTGGTTTGCAGCCTGCCGACACCATCAAAGTGTTGGATGAAGTCATCAATCAAGTGCGCAAAGAGCGCGCGCCTGCGGGCAAAAAACATTGATAAGCAACCTGCCGTTGCGTGTTGTCATTAGTGGCGCATCCAGTGGTATCGGTCTCGCCTTGGCGCGGCATTATTTGCAAGGTGGTGCGCAGCTTGCCGCGTTTGCGCGTCGTGCCGATTTGCTCGCACAACTTGCCAGCGAATTTCCCCAGCAAGTTTCTGTGTACGTGCTCGACGTGCGCGATGCGGTGGCGGTGCAACATGCCGCCGCCGATTTCATTGCGCGCCTCGGCGTACCCAATATAGTCATCGCCAACGCGGGTGTCAGCGTCGGCACACTCACGGAATTCGCCGAGGACAGCGAGGCGTTTCAGCAAGTGATGGACATCAATGTGTTGGGTATGGTGAAAACTTTTCAACCGTTTATTGCCGCCATGCGCGAGGCGGCGGCGTACCTGCCCTCACCCCAACCCTCCCCCATAGGGAGAGAGAGTAAACGTGAAAGACATTTCACCCTTGTAGGCATCGCCAGCGTCGCAGGGTTTCGCGGTTTGCCCGGGGCGGGGGCGTATTCCGCTTCCAAAGCGGCGGTGATTTCGTATCTGGAGTCGTTACGCGTCGAGCTGCGCGGCACGGGCATCAAGGTCACCACAATTTGCCCAGGCTATATCCGCACGCCTATGACCACGCATAACCCTTACCCCATGCCGTTCGTGCTGGACGCGGACGTTGCGGCGGCACGCATGGCGCGTGCGATAGCACGGCAAACTTCGTTCACAGTCATCCCTTGGCAGATGGGCGTAGTCGGCGCGCTACTAAAAGTTTTACCGCGTTGGCTGTACGATTTATTGTTCGCCCATGCGCCGCATAAACCTCGACGGGAAAGTCCTCACTGACGAGATGAAAGTTAGGCGAGTGTTATTGATTTTTCTCTAGTTTATTCAGTCCCCAACGCGCCACTTGCAGCCCCACGCCGCCGCCTAATCCGCACAGCAAAATGCCGACCATGCTGGCGTTGCTGTAGCCCGCTGCAAATACATCTGCGCCGATGGCTTTACCCAAAAATAAGCCGAGTAATGCGCCGCTGCTAAAGCCTGCGGCATCTAAAAGTCCTGCGATTAAAAGTTGTTTCATAAGCGTCCTGTTAAGCCCGCCAGTCACGGCGTAAATAATTCGGTAACAGCGAACCCACCACCATTCCCAGCAAGCCAAACAACAATCCCACCAGTTGTGGCGGCCAGTAGGTGGCGGGGTGAATAGCTTCCATTAGCAGCCAACTCGTCAATCCTAAGGCGATAGAAAGCAGCGCACCTTGAGTGTTGGCGCGTTGCCAATACAGCCCGAACGCCAGCGGCACGAATGCGCCAACTAGCGTGATTTTGTAGGCGTTCTCGACCATTTTCATAATGCTGGTATCGGCGTGCAATGCCGACCACAACACCATGCCGCCAAAGGCGACCACGATGATGCGCATGGTTTTTAACATCTGTTTATCGTTCATATTTTTCAGCGCGAAATGTTTGAGGATATTTTCGGTAAACATCACCGATGGCGCGAGCAACGTGGCGGAAGCGGTGCTCATAATTGCCGACAGCAGCGCGCCGAAAAAGAACACCTGCGCAATGACGGGTGTGTGCTGCAAAATCAAAGTCGGCAACACCATTTGCGTGTTGCTCTGGATTAAATCACCGAACACTTTTGGGTCAATTAAGGTCGCGGAAAACGCCAAAAACATCGGCACAAACGCGAATGCAAAATACAACACACCGCCCAGCACCGAACCGCGCACAGCGGTCTTTTCATCCTTGGCGGAGGTCATGCGCTGGAACACGTCTTGTTGGGGGATAGAACCCAGCATCATGGTCAGCCACGCACCGATGAACGGTATCCACACTTCAAATCCGCCGTGCGGAAAAAATTTTAATTTTCCGCTGTCACTCGCTTGTTGCACCACCTGTACCACGCCACCGACTTGCCCGCTGACCAAGTACGCGATGAGCAACATACCCGCCATAATCACCGTCATTTGCACGAAGTCTAATAACGCCACCGACCACATCCCGCCGAACATGGTGTACGCCAACACGATGGCGGTGCTGATCACCATGCCAGTCGGCTCGGACACTGCGCCACCGCTGACGATATTGAACACCAGCCCCAGTGCCACCACCTGCGCCGACACCCAGCCCAAGTACGAAACCATAATGCAAATTGTCATCAATAATTCCACCGTGCGACTATATCGTTGCCGATAATAATCGCCGATGGTGAGCAGATTCATGCGGTACAAAAGTGGCGCGAAAAACAGCCCCGCGATAATCAAACACAAGCTCGCGCCAAAGGGGTCTGCGACCACACCACTCAATCCTTCTTTAACAAACGTCGCCGAAATTCCCAACACTGTTTCCGCGCCAAACCAAGTCGCAAACACCGTCGCGGTCACGATCGGCAAAGGCAAATTACGCCCCGCCACCACAAAGTCGCGCGCGTTATGCACGCGCGTGGCGGCATACACCCCGATGCCAATAGAGAGCAGTAAATACAAGGCAACGAACCAGATGAGCATGATGGCAAGGCGTGGAAAATGAAGAGGCGGATTTTAGCAGGGGCTGGGGGCAGAGCGGGGGCGAAACGGGCGATGAGGATGCCCTGAATTTTGTGCAGACGTGCTTAAAAAACTTCGCTCTGCAAAAAGCTCATCAGGCTCTGCTGCGTGCGTCCGAGCAAATTTAGCAGGAAATCCCATCCAATCTGCCCGAAGCACCGCTTTCTCAGCTCTCATGTCATATATCTGTCATCATTCCGTCATATCCTCACGATTCCTTAATTGCCCGGTGAAATGATGATGACTGCCAAAATTTTAATCGTAGAAGACGAGCCTGCTATCGCGGAGCTATTGGCGTTTAACGTCATGCAAGCGGGCTTTATCGCCTTGCGTGCACACGATGCCGACACGGCTTGGGCGCAGATCCGCGAGCATTCGCCTGATTTAATTTTGCTCGACTGGATGCTGCCCGAAACCAGCGGTGTGGTCATCGCCAAACAACTACGCGCCGAACCGCGCACCCGCGATATTCCCATCATCATGCTGACCGCGCGCGGCGATGAACGCGACAAAATTTTAGGTTTGGAATCGGGTGCGGATGACTACATCACCAAGCCTTTTTCACCCCGCGAACTGATGGCGCGCATTCGTGCTGTGTTGCGCCGCCATATTCCCGTCATGCCAGACGAAAATGTCAGCGCAGGCGGACTGGAGCTGTCGCCCACCACGCATCGCGTTATGGCTAAAGGGACGAGCATAGAGTTGGGGCCAACTGAGTTTCGTTTGTTACAATTCTTTATGACCCACGCCGAACGTGTTTACAGCCGCACGCAGTTGCTCGATCAAGTGTGGGGAACGCAAGTTTTTGTGGAAGAACGTACCGTGGATGTGCATATTCGCCGCTTGCGTGCAGCACTCGAACCCGTCGCCGCAGATGATTTAATTCAAACGGTACGCGGCAGCGGCTATCGTTTTTCTACCCAATAAACACACCCAATTACGAGGATCAACATGTTGGATTTTTGGCTCAGAGCAAGTTCGCCTGTTTTATCTGCTAGCGTTATCGCCCTCCTGCTCTGGGCTATTTTTTCACCGCTGCCGGCCTTGTTATTCATGCTGGTAGTACTGCTCATTCTGATGACACGCCACGCACGGCAGCTCTATAAACTCACGCTGTGGCTCGCCAAACCTGATTTACAAACGATTCCTGAAGCCAATGGCATTTGGGATGATGCGTTCTCCTCGCTGTACAAAATGGTCAAACGGCATCAACAAACTAAGCTCGATTTGGCCGCCGAACTACAGCATATCGAACTGGCGACTTCTGCATTGCCCGATGGCGTGGCGATTCTCAATATAGGTAATCGCATCGAGTGGTGCAACCCGCTGTACGCAGCGCATTTTGGTCTGAATATCGAGCGCGACATCATGCAGGACATCACTTATCTGGTGCGCCAACCCGACTTTATCGAATACTTGCAAACGGCTAATTTCAGCGAACCCTTAGTGATGAGTCCGGTGCGCCAAACCGAGCTGCGTTTGTCAGTAAAATTGATTGATTATGGCGATAACAAACGGCTGCTGATTAGCCGTGACATCACCCAATTAGAACGGATTGAAGCGATGCGCCGCGACTTTGTCGCAAATGTCTCGCACGAGCTGCGCACCCCGCTCACCGTAGTGCATGGCTATGTGGAAAATCTGCAAGACATGGAAGATTTAGACCACACACAAATTAGCCGCGCGCTATTTTTAATGTCCGAACAAACGCAGCGCATGGACAATTTAGTGGCCGATTTATTGACCTTGTCACGCTTAGAAAATGACCATAGTCCTGCGGGTGAAGAGCTGCTCAATATACGTTCGATGTTGGATGAAATTTACCGCGAAGGGCAGTCGTTGAGCAACGGCAAACATGCCATCACACTGGAGTTTAATGTGAACAAAAACGTGGTGGGCAATTACGACGAAGTGCGCAGCGCATTTAGCAATTTACTCAGTAACGCGATTCGTTATACCCCCGCTGGCGGCGCGATTGCGGTGCGCTGGAGTGAGCGCGGCGAGCAGCTAATTTATACCGTACAAGACAGCGGCATCGGCATTGCCGCACAACATATTCCGCGTCTCACCGAACGCTTTTATCGCGTTGATCGTAGTCGTTCGCGCGAGACGGGCGGCACAGGATTAGGCTTGGCGATTGTGAAACACATCGCGATGCGCCACCAAGCCAAGTTAGAAATTTCCAGCCTCGAAAATCAAGGCAGCACCTTTGCCATCGTGTTTCCGCCCAGACGGGGCAAGGCTTAAAACGAGTGGCGCGTTGAGAGTCGTTCGTGATGCGTTAAAGTCACGCGGGTGGAACTCAGGTCTAACGACGCTCAACTAGGCACTAAACCAGCGTAAAACTAATGCGCTCAAAATCTACGCCGCGCATCACGCTGAAGCCCATTTTGAGCGTTTGCTTCGCGCTGTTGCTGCGCTCCACGGCTAGGTTTGCGCCCGCCTTAAACACGTTACGCGGCACAATTAAACTAGCAGGGGTGCGTAAGCTCGGCAGCTCAGCCAATAAAAATCCATACACGGTTATTTTGCCGCGCTCAGAGCTACTCGCGAGACTAGGCAAAGTCACCGCTTCCACCTCGCCAGGTAAGTATTCCAAGCCCAGTTGCAGCTGTCCTAAAGCGGAAATATGCAGCCACGCTACTCTCGCGAGCTGCACCGCCTGTTGCGCATTTTTCTGTAGTGCAACCAGTTGGTTCAAACGCAAGCGCGTCGCCCCAGCTACCGTGCGCGTGAGGCGCGCCCCCATCAAACTATCATTGTCCAATCGCCAGGCTTGCGCATCCTCTGCCGCCTTGCCTGACAACAACGAAACGATGTCCAAGGAATGCGCCGCAAAACTGACCGCTTGCCAAGTTTCTTGACGCAAAATAACGCGTGTGTTTTGGTCTTCACACCAACAACGATGTAAAAAAGTCAGTAGCTCAATCGCCACGCTATGACTGGGCAATTCGCCCAAGCCTACTTCTGCCAAGCCTGAGCCTTGCTGCAACAAAATCAATTTCACGCGCAGTAATTTGCTGAGCGGCACAAGGGCGATGTAACGCCCATGCTCACTGACTTCCATGCGATCGACTGCTTGTAAACCCTGCTTGCCTGCGAGGTCGATTGCCAACGGTTGCGCATCACCTTTACTGCGGCTGAAAGTTTTTTCCACGCGCAAATCGTTACTCCATACATCCAACCAACGCTCTAATAATTGCAATTGCGAGCGGCTTAATTCAGCGGGGCGCGCATAGCAGGCGAGCAAAATTTTCAGGTAGCGATTGCGACAAGTGCTGTTGTGTCCGAGTACGGCATCCCCCACCGCGCTCGCCTCTAAGCCTTGCGCTTCAACGAAAGCATACAAATCGTGTAACTGATACCACAGCTTAGGATTGCATTCGTAGCCCGCGCGCAGATGTTCAAAAATCGCCCAACCGGTATATTGCAAACAGCGGTCACACAGCAGCGCGCCGTACTCGGCAATTTTTTTATCGCCTGCCACAAACGCTTGCAAGCAGCGTTGATAGCCCGTCACCATGGCTTGCCACAACTGCGTAATCGCGACAAAAGTTTGCAGCTCGCTATCACTCAAAGGCAAAGGCAAGGCAATCAATTTTTTCGCCATATCTTCTTGAATAAACCCCACCGTTTCACGCAACGCTTCCAGCGTATTCATGCGCTCCAGTCCTGCCATCGGATAGCGATTGAGTTCGTTAATTTGCGTCAGTAACTGACCATGCGCGCGCTGTAAATTGGTCAGTTGAAATTGCGCCAGCCAAGCGGTGCAGCTCGCGACATCTTTGAAAATCGGATTCGCGCGGTCGTCGGTGGGATCAAGTGGCAGGGTTAGCATGAGGCGTTTAGATGGCTTTGTAGCGTGGTAATCAGCGTAGTTTTCCAATCAGCGGGGCGCGACACGCAGCCTACGCGTTGCGTCTCGCCCCAGATTGCTTGCGGAAAATTTTTGTCGTTGCGATAGCGTGGAATGACGTGCCAATGCAGGTGCGGAGTCATATTGCCTAAGCTGGCGAGATTGATTTTGTCAGGGTGCAGCACCTCACGCAGTACCTGCTCAACCTTGCACACGGCCATCATCATTTGGCTGCGTTGCGGCGGTGCTAAGTCGGTCATTTCTGGAATGTGCGCATTGCAGATTACACGACAAAATCCTGGGTAATCGGCATCGTCAACCAACACCACGCGCAAAAAATGATTGCGATAAATTACTTCACCACCATCGTGATGACACAGTTCACAACTGACTTCAATGTTCATGCTGACCTTTATTTGTTACCCACCAATACGCATCAATTGTGGTGTTTAGATTTACAGTAATACTCTTTCAATGCCGCCGTTATTCGCCTTCGCGACATAGTCCGCCATCCAATTATTACCCAGCAAATGCTTCGCCATTTCCACCACGATATAGTCGGTGGTCGTGCCCGCATCGTCGTTGTAACGACTCAAGCCTTGCTGACAGGCAGGACAAGAAGTCAGCACTTTAATTTCGCCGTCAAAGCCATCGGCGCGCAACGCTGCCGCACCCGTGGTCATTTCCGCCTCTTTACGGAAACGCACTTGCGTGGCGATTTGCGGCGTGGCAACACCAAACGTGCCCGACTCGCCGCAACAACGCTCGTTAAGTGTGACCTCAGCGTTCATCAGCGTCTGCACCACCTCCATAGACTTATAGGTTTTCATCGGCGTGTGGCAAGGCTCGTGATACATGTAACGCGTGCCTTGCACGCCTGCCAGCTTGACGTTTTTCTCCAGCAAATACTCGTGTATATCGAGCAGACGACAACCCGGGAAAATTTTCTCGAACTGGTATTTTTGCAGCTGATCCATACAGGTGCCGCACGACACAATCACGGTTTTGATGTCGAGATAATTAAGCGTGTTGGCGACGCGATGAAACAGCACGCGATTATCGGTAGTAATTTCGCTCGCCTTCGCTTTCAAGCCCGATGCGTTTTGCGGGTAGCCGCAACATACATAACCGGGCGGCAACACGGTGGTCGCGCCCGTCTCATACAGCATGGCTTGTGTGGCTAATCCGACTTGACCAAACAAGCGTTCTGATCCGCAACCGGGGAAATAAAACACCGCTTCCGAATCTTCCGAGGCAATGCGCGGATTACGAATAATCGGCACGACATCGTTGTCTTCAATATCGAGCAGCGCGCGCGAAGTCTTCTTGGGCAGATTGCCCGGCATCGGTTTGTTGATGAAATGAATCACCTGCGCGACGATGGGCGCGCGTCCCACTGTGGCAGGCGGACGTTTGAGTTGCGCGTTCAGCAGCCCAAAACGCTTGGCAACTTTATGCACCACGCGCTGCAATTTGTAGCTCCATTCTATGGTGACTTTGCGCATCACTTTAATCGTCAGCGGATCACTAGTATTGAGATACGCCATCGAAATCGCACTGACTAAATTAAATTTTTTCTTGCCTTGCTTGCGTAAAAAATCGCGCATCGCCATCGACACTTCGCCAAAATCAATATCGACTGGACACGGATTTTCACACTTGTGACACACCGTGCAATGGTCGGCAACATCGTTGAATTGGTCGAAGTGATGAATGGAAATGCCGCGTCGCGTTTGCTCTTCGTACAAAAACGCTTCAATGAGCAAAGACGTGCCGAGAATTTTATTGCGCGGCGAATATAAAAGATTGGCGCGCGGCACATGCGTGGCGCACACCGGCTTACATTTCCCGCAACGCAAACAGTCTTTAATCGAATCGGCGATATTGCCCAACTCGCTTTTTTCCAGAATCAAACTTTCCAATTCCATCAAATTAAAACTCGGCGTGTAAGCGCGCTCCAAATTAGAACCCGTGAGCAATTTGCCTTTGTTGAAACGCCCTTCTGGATCGACTTTTTGCTTGTAGTCAGTGAAGGCTTTTATTTCGTGCGGCTCTAAAAAATCGAATTTAGTAATACCGATACCATGCTCGCCCGAAATTACCCCGCCCAACTCTTTCGCCAGTTGCATGATGCGATCGACCGCGCCGTTCGCCTGTTGCAGCATGGCGTAATCGTCCGAGTTCACCGGAATATTGGTGTGCACATTGCCGTCGCCCGCGTGCATGTGCAGCGCGACAAACACGCGACTTTTTAAGACGCGTTGATGTATTGCCTTGGCTTCATCCAACACAGGCTGATAAGTGCTGCCGTTAAATAATTGACGTAGTGGTTCGCGCAATTCCAGCTTCCAGGAAGCGCGGATTGAATGGTCTTGCAGGGCTTGAAAGACGGTTTTCTGCGCCACCCCAACGGCAGATGCAAATGCACACGTTGCAAGCGGTGCGTCCAAATTGCCTTGTAACCACTCCCAACGCGCGCGCACCTCGGCTAATAATTTTTGCGCTTCTGCCTGACGTGTGCCGAGCAATTCGGCATCGCCTAATTGCTTATCGTCTTGGTAATACAGCGGCAATTCACCTGCGAAAAATTCATCCAACGCGTCGAAGAATTTCAGCTTGTTGTGCAGCGACAATTCGATATTGATGCGCTCAATGCCATCGCAATAATCGCCCATGCGCGGCAGCGGGATGACCACGTCTTCATTGATTTTGAAAGCGTTAGTGTGCTTCGCAATCGCCGCCGTGCGCGCTCTATCCAGCCAGAATTTTTTACGCGCTTCCGCCGATACCGCGATGAAACCTTCACCACTGCGCAGGTTGGCGAGACGCACAATCTCGGATGCGGCGGCAGCTGCCGCATCCGCATCGTCGCTGACCACATCGGCGACTAACACCATCTTAGGGCGCGTGCCGCGCTTGGATTTGGTGGCATAGCCCACCGCTTTCAAATAGCGTTCGTCGAGATGTTCCAATCCCGCGAGCAGGGCGCGCGGTTTTACCTCTGCACTGAGGTCTTCCGACTTGCGGTTGAAGTAATTGGTAATCTCGACGATTGCAGGCACCGCCTCATGTACTTGACCGAAAAATTCCAGACACACGGTGCGCGTGTGCGCGTGTTCTTTGTGCAAAATAAAACGCGCCGAGGTGATGATGCCGTCGCAGCCTTCTTTTTGAATACCAGGCAGCCCGGAGAGGAATTTGTCGGTCACGTCCTTGCCTAAACCCGCTTTGCGGAAGGCGGTGCCTGCGATAGTCAGCAGCTCTGGCTTGCCACTTAAGGTCTTGCCGTCCAACTCGTAACGGCTGATGCGAAAGGTCGCCTCCGCCGCGTCGTGTATCTTGCCGAGGTTGTGATTTAAGCGTTCCACTTCCATCCACAATCCATTGGGCGTGACCATTTTCCACGACACCAAATTGTCCAACGCCGTGCCCCACAACACGGCTTTTTTGCCGCCCGCATTCATCGCCACGTTGCCACCGATACACGACGCGTCGGCAGAAGTCGGATCGACCGCGAACACCAGATTATTTTTTTCCGCCGCTTCCATCACGCGTCGCGTCACCACGCCCGCGCCGCAATGGATGGTGGCATACGGCTCAGTTAAACCGGGCAACACGAGATGCTCGACAGCGGAAATCGCTTCCAGTTTTTCGGTGTTGATGACCACCGAAAATTTATCCAGCGGTATCGCGCCGCCGGTGTAACCCGTGCCGCCTCCGCGCGGAATAATGGTCAGTTTAAGTTCAATGCAAGCGCGTACCAGCGCAGCGATTTCAGCTTCTGTATCGGGATTCAAAACGACGAAGGGATACTCCACCCGCCAGTCGGTCGCATCGGTGACGTGCGAGACGCGCGCCAAACCATCAAACTGAATGTTGTCGGTGTGGGTGAGGCGGCTTAAGGCTTTGAGGGTGCGCTTACGCAGCGCGAGTATTTGTTCAAACTCTTGCGCGAACTGCTCCACCGCCTGATGCGCCAAACTCAATAAACGCCTCACAATTTCGTTGTCTTGGCGACGCGCTTCGATGGCTTTCAAACGATGACGCAAAGCATCGACTAAAGCGCGGCGACGCTTGGCATTGCCGAGCAAATCATCTTGCAAATACGGGTTGCGCGACACCACCCAAATATCGCCTAACACCTCGTACAACATCTGCGCGGAACGTCCCGTTTTACGCTCTTCGCGCAAGGTATTGATAATCTGCCAAGCCTCGTCGCCCAAGATGCGCAAGACGATTTCGCGGTCAGAAAACGAGGTGTAGTTATAGGGAATTTCGCGCAGACGTGCGTTCATTTGAAATAATCCTTAGAGGGGGCTTTGCTCAATTTTGCAAGGGCGGCATTCTACCGCATCGCGACATTTTTCCAGCCCTGTAGCGAGCAAGGTTTAGCCCACTTGCTTTACAGCGACACGGGCACTTCTTCGACGGCAAAAATTCGACGGTGTTCGCGTATCGCGTAACGATCGGTCATGCCTGCGATGTAGTCCGCCACGGCACGCGCACGGTCGGTTGCCACTTGAAATTGCGGGGGTAGTAGGCGCGCGTCGTCCATAAAGACCTCGAATAAATCGGTGATGATGCGCTGCGCTTTACTGCTCATGCGCATCACTTTGTAATGACGATACAGATTAGTGTGCAAGAATTTTTTTAGCGCGCGTTGCTGCTCAAACATTGCCGCGCTAAATGCCAACATCGGTGGCGCGTCATAGACCTCCGCTAAGCTGCTCAGTTGTGCTGCGCGGATATTCTGTTCACTGGTTTTGATTACGTCGCTGACCAGCGTGTTAATCATCTGACGGATGGTTTCGTGTATCTGGCGACGCGCTGGTAAGTTAGGATATTGCTGCTGAATTTGTTGTAAATGCTGCGCCACCAAAGGCACGTCGCGCAAAGCGTCTAGGGTAATCAGCCCTGAACGCAGCCCATCATCTACATCGTGATTGTTATAGGCGATTTCGTCGGCAAGGTTAGCGATTTGCGCCTCTAACGAGGGACGTTTATTTTGCAAGAATCGCTCTCCCAGCTCACCTAATTTGGCAGCATTGTCAGCCGAGCAATGTTTCAAAATACCTGCGCGCGTCTCGAAGCATAAATTCAAACCATCAAACGCTGCGTAGCGTTCTTCGAGTTGATCAACCACACGCAACGACTGCAAATTATGCTCAAAGCCGCCATAGCTTTTCATGCAGGCATTCAGCGCGTCTTGCCCCGCGTGACCAAATGGGGTGTGACCTAAATCATGTGCCAGCGCAATCGCCTCAGCTAAATCTTCATTCAAATTTAAGCGGCGCGCGATGGAGCGGGCAATTTGCGACACTTCGATGCTGTGCGTTAAGCGCGTACGAAATAAATCGCCTTCGTGATTAACGAACACCTGTGTCTTATATTCCAAGCGGCGAAACGCACCCGAATGAATGATGCGATCACGATCGCGCTGAAACTCACCACGCCCTTGCGGGGCGGCTTCCGCAACTTTGCGTCCACGAAAATTCGCCTCAGTCACGGCATATGCTGCGAGCTTATTCATGGACGCACGCCTGTAAGGTTTGTTGCAATAAATTCATCGGCACCTCCGCAGTCATCACCGCCTCGCCAAGTTTTTTCAGTAACACAAAGCGAACTTTGCCCTGCTCGACT
>JARCRQ010000080.1 GCA_029850585.1 Sideroxydans sp. | reverse complement strand
GAGCATAGATAAGGAGGCAGTTGCCAACAGCGCAATCGGCAACAAAATCGGCAAGGCAAAGGCTTCTTGAATATGCGGCACAAAGCTCAAGGTCAGCAACATCACCACAAAACTCACCAGCGGTAATTGCAAATCGTCGCGCATCGCTAAACGCTGCCGCGATTTCCACACCACCCACACCGCTAACGGCCAAGCTGGCCATGCCATCCACGGCAGGTTCTGCAAGTAGTAAAACGACTCGCTACTCGGCAGGTGTTGCGCGTAATCAAACCAACGACCGAGGTTGTGCGTCCACGCCCAGTCGTTAAATAATTTTGGCGATTTTTGATACAACAAGGCTGGCCAAATTGCCATGAGTGGTAGGGCCAACACACTCGCCAGTGCCACGCTGCGACTATAGGTATGGCTGCGCCAAACGGCAAAGAAACTCGGCAGTGCTGTGGCTATCAGCACAAACAAAATCGGCGCGATAAAGCCTTTCGCCATAAAGCCTATCGCGATACCGAGTCCAATAAACAAGCCTGCGCGCCAAGACTTTTCTTGACTGTGTGAAAAGCCGTACAGCATCATCGCGATGCCCGCCAACAAGGCTAAATCGGTCATCATCTGATGCGCGTGTACTAACATGCCCAAACAGCCGATGCTGATAATCGCCGCTGCCCAACCGCGATTTTCGCCGTACAACTTGCGTCCCGCCAAGCCAATAAACAACAAACTCAGCCCGCTATACAAGCCACTCGCCAAGCGCGCGCCATCGTGCAAAGGCAACACCGCCGCGAACAATTTTGCGCAGCCCGCTGCGGTCCAATAAAACAACGGCGGCTTGTCCATAAACGGCTCGCCCGCTAAGGTCGGCACCAACCAATCGCCGTGTTGGATAAACCAATAAATAATGCCAAAACTGTATGCCTCATCAGGCTTCCACGGGTCATGCCCGACCAAGCCCATGCCGACCCAAATCGCGCACAAGGCAAATAACATCAAGGCTTTCGCGGGGGTGACGGGATTGGGGTCTGTAGGTTTTATAAAGTACATAACTATTCAACGACCTTAATCAGTTGTCCGACGCGAGGCTCGCCTGCGGGATACAGCCCATTGAGCAAACGCAAATAATTCTCACTTGATTTACCCAGCGGCGATTGCGGCGCCAACACGCTAAAAGTGTCGCCCTGCGCAACTTTGACCACATGCAATTTGAGCGCGCTGGCGAGTGGCAATTCGGCTTTGCTCAAGGCATGGAAACTCAGCAGCGTGGCGCGTATCTCGCTTTGATATTTAGCTAATAACTCCGCCGTTTTCGCTTCAGCCTCTATGACATACGCGCGCGTGCCGACATAAATCACCCCACCGCTACGCGCAGGCTGGCTATACAACACCGCGTCTAAATCATGGCTCTTGAGTTGCTCGATTGCCGCACCCGTGCCAGCCACTCGTTGCGCATACGCCAACGCCGAGCCAACCGGCTTATCGTCAAACTTAAAGTTGATTTTTGCCTCCGCCGCATCGCTCACAGCGTACAAAGCGTCGGCTAAATTGTGTACTTGCCAAGCAGGCGGAAACGCGACTGCGATGTTCATATCGGCTTGATAAAAGATGTTGTTGCGCAACACACCCTGCTCACTCGCGTCATTAAAAGTCAGCCCTTCCAAGGCGTGCAAAAATTCGTCATGCCCTAAAAAAGACTGCGCCACAGTTTGTTTGCCAGCCTCGGCAACCGCTTGTTTTAGGCGCGTATCGTTGTCGGGATGGGTGGCGAACACGCCGTGATAACGACGCGGCTCGCGGTCTTCTTGTTTCGCCAACATCGCGTCTTGCGTTTCTTGATTTTTTAACACGCCGATGACTTGAATAATCGCTTGCGGGTCATAGCCACTTGCCGCCAAATAACCCGCACCCAACGCATCTGCCTGTAATTCGTGCTCGCGTCCGTAACCCGACAGCAACGCGCCATTCAAAACATTACCTAGATTTTGTCCATTTTGATTGCGCAGTTGCGGCACAAAAATTGACGCTATCGTCAAGCCGATATTGGCAGCCTGCGCAGCACTTTGCTGACGCACACCATGCCGCGCCGTGACATGCCCAATCTCATGCCCCAACACCGCCGCCAACTCCGCCTCAGAATTCAAATAAGCCAAAATGCCGCGCGTGATATAGACGTAACCGCCTGGCAGAGCGAAGGCGTTTATCTCGGTCGAGTCCAGCACGGTAAAGTGATAAGTCAAATTAGGACGATGACTTTGCGCCGCGAGCTTTTGTCCGACGCGATTGACATAGTTTTGCAACGGTTCATCGGCATACACCCGATATTGCTTACGCACTTCGACATCTGCGGCGCGCCCCGCTGCCAACTCTTGATTCTCCGACATCATCACGAAGTCAGCCCCGCCCGTAACTGGATTTTGCGCGCAGCCTGCCAACAGGCTCAACACGCCTATCAACAATGCAAAATACTGAGGCAAAATTTTCATCACGATTCCTTGATTAAAACGACGCAATAAAAAAGGCAGCCTAAGCCGCCTTTTTTATTGCGTCCTTACTAACTTCCAAAGTTAGTAAGGAGGTCAAACCTGAAATTACGCAGCCGCTTTAGTGCCGTATTTTTGACGGAACTTATCAATACGTCCAGCCGTATCCATAATTTTTTGCGTACCCGTGTAGAACGGGTGACATTCAGAACACACTTCGACACCGAGTGTCGGTTTAGTCATCACTGATTTAGTTTTGAAGCTGTTACCACAGCTGCAAGTTACGGTGATTTCTTGGTAATTTGGGTGAGTATTTTCTTTCATTTTATTTCCTAACTTAAGTTGAGTGCGGCGGGTGTACGCACTTTTGGGTTGATGCGAAGGCGTGCATTATCCATACAAAGGACAGCTTAGGCAAATATATTGCACAACAAAAAAGCCTGCTTGCGCAGGCTCACATCCTAGTCTAGCGAGGTCATCACAATGCCAAAATAAACTTCACCAATTCTTTGATGTCAGCATCACTCACGGTAGGTGAGTTAGGCGGCATCGGCATAGTCCCCCACACGCCTGGTCCGCCTTTAGCCACTTTAGCGATTAACTTAGCTTCTGCATCCTGACCTTTGTACATCTTTGCCACGTCAGCCCAAGCAGGTCCGACTTTTCTTTTATCTATGGTGTGGCATGCCACACAAGAATGTTTCTTGGCCAGCGCAGGCATTTCAGTAGCGGATGCCGAGCCTGCCAGCATCAAACTTGCTGCAACCATCATCTTTACCATCATTGATTTCATATTGACTCCGTTAAATTTTATTACTGTTGTACCGCCCTCGTCTGGCGCGGTCATTACGTCACGCGGCGGGGTATGGTTTGCGACGGCTGGCTACTAACGCCATCCGCGTAGTTTGGTTGACCGCTTATTTCAAACTCAACACAAACCTCACCAAAGCCTTGATGTCGGAGTCACTCACGCGCGGCGAATTCGCTGGCATAGGGGTACCACCCCAAGCACCTTTGCCGCCTTTACTCACCTTCGCCACTAACATCGCCTCCGCAGTTGCGTCACCACGATATTTTGCCGCCACGTCGCGCCAAGCAGGACCGACCACTTTTTTCTCGACCGCATGGCAGACAAAACAGCCACTCTTGGTGGCTAACTTACGACCGTCCGCGTCCGCCAAAGCAGCATCGGTTTTAACTTCAGGCTGCTTTGCCAAGGTTGCGGCAGCGGGTGCTACGACTGCTGCCGTGGCAGCAGGTACGAGCACAGCAGCAGGCGTAGCGGATACGGCACTCACAGCGGCGGTTGCAGGCACTGCACTTGCCGCGTTCTTATGCAAATGACACGGCTTGCCATTTTTCTCTACGCATTTTTTATGCGCATGTTTGGCTGTAACAGGTTTATCCGTGGCGACTCCTTCTGCCGCGTGCGCGACAGCCAAGCTACTCATCAGCAATACAGTAATATAGTTTGCGATTTTCATGGTGAGACTCCTAAAAGTTATAAAGATGAAGCGGTGTATTCGACGACTAAAGCGTGTTTAGTTCCCGCCGCCACGGTCACGACATTTTCAATTGCGTTCACTGATTCAATGCAGACCATTTCGCGCCAGCCATCGGGCTGCCCCATATCGCCCATTTTGGTGGCTTTTTCCACCCACGGAGTCCACACCACAGTGGATTGGCTACCTGATTTTTTGATGTGAATACGACGCTTGAGTTTGTCGTCATGTATCACACACTCGTTCGCGGTATTGATATAGACGCGATCAACTTCGCTGGCAAACGTCACTGCGCCGTCTTGTTTTTTCAGCACCGAGCCGCCGACTTTGTCCCAGTATTCGCAGCCTTCCAAGCCAGTCACGCGCACCGAAGCGATGTCGCTAATTTGCAAATAAGTGTGCAGGGCTTCGCCAATCACAAAGTCGTGTGTACCCGTGTTTTCGGTGGTTAAAGACATACGCAAAGTCTCACCGACTACCACGCTCAACTCAACATTGCACGAGTGTTCCCACTGCGCACGCGTCTTGTCGCTATCGACTAAACGCAACGTCAAACGCGTTGCACCATTCGGCTCAACGCCTGATTCCATCACCTGCCAAGGCACGGTACGCGCGTAGCCATGCCCCGGAAAAGTAGCCTCCGACGCGTGTGCGCCAAACCACGGCCAACACACGGGCGCGCCGCCGCGTATAGATTTTCCCGCCGCCATTTTCGCGTCGCGCGACAACCAAACCACAGGCTTAGCTTGGCTTTTCGGCTGCCAGCTCATCAAGTGCGCGCCTTGCAAACACAAGGCGGCCGTCGCTTGAGTATTGCTAAAATCTGCGACGACTAAGCCGCTCGCGTCATCGCGAAAAGTAAGCTGACCAGCGATACCAAATTGTTTATTAAGTTGTGCTGCATTTTTCATTGTTAGCTCCTGAGTTGTAGCGTGGGAATATCAGCCGTTGGTGCTAAACCTGTCGCAGGATTCAGCCGCAACGAATTAACTGGCGTGCTTTTTAACGGTGTTCGATTTGGGATACGTCACGCACCGCGCCTTTGTCTGCCGAGGTGGTCATCGCAGCGTAAGCGCGCAAAGCTACCGACACATGACGCTCGCGGGTAGCGGGGTGCCAAGCCTGTTTGCCGCGCGCCATCATCACACTGCGGCGAACTGCCATTTCGCTCTCGCTAATCTGCAAGCTAATGGTGCGGTGAGGAATGTCGATGACGATGGTATCGCCCTCCTCGATTAGCGCAATCGCGCCGCCGCGTGCCGCTTCGGGCGAGACGTGACCGATGCTCAAGCCCGATGTGCCGCCAGAGAAACGCCCGTCGGTGAGCAGCGCACACAGCTTGCCCAAGCCTTTGGATTTTAGATAAGTGGTCGGGTACAACATTTCTTGCATCCCTGGCCCGCCCTTAGGTCCTTCATAACGAATCACCACCACGTCGCCCGCTATGACTTCATCCGCCAATATCGACGTAACTGCATCGTCTTGACTTTCAAATACGCGTGCCCGTCCCGTAAATTTCAGAATACTTTCATCCACCCCAGCGGTCTTGACGATGCAACCATCCACCGCGATGTTGCCGTGCAACACCGCCAGTCCGCCGTCCTTGGAATAAGCGTGTGCCGCGTCGCGAATGCAACCGTTACTACGATCGTCATCTACGCTTGGATACAACATGGATTGCGAAAACGCGATGGTGGTGGCAATCCCGCCCGGTGCGGCGCGGAAAAATTTTTGCACCGCTTCGTCTTTATTTTGCGTGATGTCCCAGTGCTGCAACACTTCCGCCATGGTCGCGCCATGCACAGTGTGCGCCTCGCCATGCAGCAATTTCGCGCGCAATAGTTCGCCCAAAATCGCCGTCGTACCGCCCGCTCTATGCACGTCTTCCATGTGATATTCGGATGACGGTGCGACCTTACACAAGGTCGGCACATGACGCGACAATCTATCCATATCCTTCATGGTGAAATCCACGCCCGCCTCGTGCGCAATCGCCAGCAAATGCAGCACGGTATTGGTCGAGCCGCCCATCGCGATGTCCAATGTCATGGCATTTTCAAAGGCGTTAAAACTGGCGATGCTGCGCGGTAAAACCGTCGCGTCATCTTGTTCGTAATAGCGTTTGCACAACTCGACAATGGTGCGCCCCGCGCGTAAAAATAATTGCTTGCGTTCGGCGTGTGTCGCCACCAATGAGCCGTTGCCCGGCAAGGACAAACCAAGAGCCTCGGTCAAACAATTCATCGAATTCGCGGTGAACATTCCTGAACACGAGCCGCAAGTTGGACACGCGGAACGCTCAATCGCATCGCTTTCCGCATCGCTGACTTTATCGTCCGCGCCTGCCACCATCGCATCGACTAAATCCAATCCTTTGGTCTTACCGCCCCACGTCACTTTGCCCGCTTCCATCGGCCCGCCCGACACAAACACCACAGGCACATTCAAACGCATCGCCGCCATCAACATGCCCGGCGTGATTTTGTCGCAATTGGAAATGCACACCAGCGCGTCGGCGCAATGCGCGTTCACCATGTACTCCACCGCGTCGGCAATCAGCTCGCGCGAAGGCAGCGAATACAACATCCCCGCGTGTCCCATCGCGATGCCGTCATCCACCGCGATGGTGTTAAATTCTTTAGCAATACCGCCCGCTTTTTCAATCTCGCGCGCCACCAGTTGCCCCATGTCTTTCAGATGTACATGACCGGGCACGAACTGCGTAAACGAGTTGGCAACCGCAATAATCGGCTTGCCGAAGTCGCCTTCTTTCATGCCAGTGGCACGCCACAAAGCACGCGCCCCAGCCATATTGCGACCATGAGTAGAAGTTTTTGAACGGTAAACAGGCATGATATGGCTCTCCAAAATAAGGCGCGGATTCTAAACCACAACGTGCCATTCCGCTGCCAGCATCGAACAATTTAGGCTCAAATAGCCAACAAAAAGCCCGTTACTAGAACGGGCTTTTTGTTGGCTTAAATATAATTAGCGGCTGACGATTAGTCTTTAATTTGCTCTTTATTGTCTTTCTTGTACGACACATTCGTCACCAAGTTTTTATCGTCCACAGTCACAACCAAAAGGTAGTTATTGTGCATAGTCAAAATCCCCGCAAAGCGCGCGTAACTGTAGGCATACACCAAGCCGCGACTATTCTTTTCTTTGACCACCGGATAAATCACCTCACCAGAAGGCTTACCCATCAAAGCGATTACATCGTCTGCTGTGCTTTTTCCTTTTTGAATAGAGGCAATTTTTTTGACATCAAACTCGGTATTTTCGCCATCCATCGTGCTGTTAAATTCCTGCCCTACCATGATGTCGTTGTACAGCGTGTAGTTCAACCAACGCTCAGGAACGATTAAGCCCCAAAATTTTGCGCCGTCGTTGTAGTAATAGCTCAACGCTTTAACCGTTTCACCATTCAATTTAACATTGTCGTTTTGTGCCATTGGCTTACCTGCCAACTTAATAATATCGGCACTGCTTGACTTGCCTAGCGTGAGCGAATCAGGGGCTGGACGTACAAAATTTGAGGCACAGCCGCTTAACGCGACTACGGTGGTGATTGCGGCGATTAACTGAATCAGTTTCATTATTTATTCCCTTGTGGATTTATAAAGTTGCACGTTTATTTCTTTGACAGTCTTTTCGACATCATCACACTTGCTGCCAGCCCATACGCCCAGTTGCCATCACGGTTGAAGTAAATATCGGCTTTACCCAGCGGGATGGTTTCGGCAGCAAGTTTTAGTATCCGCGCACCTGCTTGGAGGTTTTCAAGAGTGAATGTTTTCTTGACCGCTTCAATTTGTTTAGTTGCCGTTTCGCGTGTCTTTGCATCGGCAATAGAGGAAAGATCTTGGTTCAAAAGCGCATCTGGATTTTGGGTAATGCGGTCATAGTAGTCGCTGAAATCTGCCAAGCTAAGTGACGTATAAGCACCTTGATTTTCGGGGTGCATCAAAGTTGTCATCGCCCAAGCTGCGCCGCCAACCACCATCAAATGATGATGTTTACTGAGAACCGGATATTGTTTAACGTCACTCGCGAATCGCGGCGCAATTTCTTTTTCGACCACACGATTCAATGCCGTGATGTAACTTTCACTAGGCGATTTAGACTTATTTGCTAACTCAGTGAGTGAAGTAGAACCCGCGCGCAAATCAATTACGACCTGTCCCGCCTTACGCTCCCCTTTAGCGGAGATCAAATAGCCGACACGCCCATTACCGCTACCAATGTCAAGAAGTGCAGTTTTGTGTAACAGGTTGTCAGGGATAGAGCCAATCATGCCAAACAATAATTCTTGCGACGAGTTAATGAAAATAGGATTCGCCCCCGTTAAAGCTCGCACTCTTTTACCCAACTCATCGCGATTCATTGCAGCCGATAGTCCGCTACTGCCAGCAACAAAAATGTTGTCGCCAATGTTTTTTGAGTTCGCGCGAATCTCTGCCATCAAATCACTCGCAGCTTGAGCAGTTCTATCCATCGCTTCGGATGAAAATTCGCCCGTATCCGCTACGCCTTGAAGCACATCGGTATTGATAGATTTTTTGAATCCAGTTTGATAGCGCAATCGACCTTGCTCATCCATGAAAGAAGTTACAACCGCCGCTTTCACACCTTTAGAGCCAATTTCAAGCACGCCATATGAAACTGTTGTGGTGTCTTTTTGTAATAAGGAAAGTTTGCGGGCAAGAGATTCAGCCAGGCTTGTTGCCCCAGCCGTTTGTGCTAACTGGAGGGCTTCTTGATATTTGCTTTTTGCAAGGTCGATAGAGCCACGCGCTTCGGCTAAATGAGCAATGTATTCGAGCGCAACGCTCTCCCAGTATTTATCGCCGACTTTTTGAATTGCCGCCAAGCCCTCATTCAGGGTTGTCTCTGCAACATCAAACGCACGCTGTTCGGTTTGAACTGACCCTTTATTCAAAATAGATTGAGCCGCTGCATGATAATTGCCAAAGCGTCGATTTAATGAAATTGCTTTATCGAGATTGTCAACTGCGGACACATAATCTTCGCGGTCTGAATAAGCCATCGCAATATTATTGTATGTCGCAGCCTTCCCTGCTTCATTTGGATTTATATTGAGAGACTGTTGATAATAATTCAGTGCTTTATCGAGATCGCCTCGGTCACGAAACACGCCAGCAATATTGCTAAGACCTACTGCCTCCCCCGCCTTATCCCCAAGTTCACGATCCAGCCCAAGCGAACGACTGTAGTAATTTAAGGCTTGTTGTAAATCGCCTTTTAGTTTTACTACATGTCCAAGATTTGAATAGACCAGCGATAAGTCACTTTTTTGCGTAAAAAACTGTTCCGCTTGCAGAAGGTTTTTGAGTGCCAAGTCAAAATCACCAACTTGATAGTATGCGTTGCCAAGACATAAAAATGCGTCACCACTTTTAGGTGTAAGGCGCACCGCCTCTTTCCCAGACTGGATGGCGCGTGGGTAATCCCCCGCTTTTTTGTAGTTAAAACAGTTCTCGGTTGGTGTTGCCGCTAATGCGGAAACAGCTATCAGGCATGTCGTTACTAACGCTATAAGTTTTGTTGCGATTTGATTCATAAAAAGTCCACCCTAAAAAGTTACCTCTAAATTCAAAGCTCTCTAAAACACTTAGTTAATGCCAGTTCAAGGCATCAATTAAGGAATTCGACATAAATCATTCGCTTCGCTTTGTCATGCCAAGAAACCGCATAATTGACGGGCATTTGACCGCCCATACTGGTATCTAAAAATCCTCTACAGATACGCGTCGAATCTTCATAACCTTGCTCGGCAGCATTTTGAATCTCGCCCGTCGCACCGAACAATTTGAGCAAGGGAGCTTTCGCGACTAATTGGTTGGCTAATCTAAGTGCATCTGGGCTATCACATGCAGGCAGCGTCGCTGACCAAATTTGGGTAACCGCAATCACTGCAAAAATTGCTGAACATATTCCGAATACAATTTTTCCCGCTGGCTCTTGCGGCTGTTCTTTGGCTTGCGCTAGGAGCGACTTGCGCTGAATTAGATACAAGGGGAAGGTCACAATCCAAAGCAGAAATGTTGCACCACCAAGTCCGCCAGCAGACATATTGAGAAATCCACTTTTACCTGGAACTTTACCAATTTTGTTCTTTTTCGCATCCCAATAAACCCATTGGGCACAAGCAGAAATAAAAACAAATAACGCTATCATCGAATAATCCATGTACTTACTTTCCCTTGCAAAATGATTGCACTTATCAATAAAAATTGAGACGTAAAAACGTCAAATCTGCATCACCTGATGTTCAGGGCGAGCACGCTAAAATTTGCTGCTGGGGGTTGAAACGGTGCGGCGAGATGCGGAACTAGCGGAGGCTTGCTTTAGTTATTGTCACTCATAGTAGGGGATACTATAGAGCGTCGCTTCATATAGGTCAACTGGATAAGCTGCGCGGCTCAATTTTATTGAGTTGGCGCAATGGATTACCACCCTTTAGAGTTATTTGGACAACACCTCATCGCGTTACGCAAAACACATGGCTGGTCGCAAGAAAAACTCGCTTTGGAAAGCGGCTTGGCACGTTCCTACATCGGTGGTATTGAGCGCGGACAACGTAACTTAGCCCTTATCAATATCTGCATCTTGGCGCATACCTTGCAGGTCTCACCCAGTGAAATGCTGAACTTTTTCCCCGACGCAATTAGCCGCAAAAATAAATCTGCCTGATGATTTTCGCGGGCCGCGCTTAGAACAAAGCCCAGCCGAAATATGTTTTTGTGGTAAATTTTGCGCCCGCAAAAAACCATTCCTCTGCCCTGATTTCTATGCTTATCCATCCTCAATTTGACCCTGTTGCTATCCATCTTGGTTCATTCGGTATCCATTGGTATGGGTTGATGTATTTGGCTGGCTTTATGACGTTCATCTGGTTGGGACGTAAACGCATCGTGATGTTGGCTCACGCTCAACTCACGCCTAAATTGCTCGACGATTTATTGTTCTACGGTGTGCTGGGCGTGATTATTGGCGGACGCTTGGGCGAGGTGCTGTTCTACAACCCTGGTTATTATTTTTCGCACCCCTTAAAAATTCCTGCGGTGTGGGAGGGCGGCATGTCGTTTCACGGTGGTTTTATCGGCGTGTTGGTGGCGATGGCGATTTTTGCGCGACAACAAAAAATGCCTTGGTTAGCGTTGATGGATTTTATCGCGCCGCTCGTGCCGCCCGGTTTGGCGTTCGGTCGGCTGGGCAATTTTATCAATGGCGAATTGTGGGGGCGACCTACAGATGTGCCGTGGGGTATGGTGTTCCCGCAGGTTGATAGGCTGCCGCGCCACCCTTCACAGCTTTACGAGTTTGCTTTAGAAGGTTTGCTGCTATTCGTCATCCTGTGGGTTTACGCGCGCCAACCGCGCCCAGTAGGCTCGGTATCTGGCTTGTTTTTAATTGGCTATGGCAGCTTCCGCTTCCTCGGTGAATTCACGCGCAATCCCGATGATGGCATCTTCGGTCTGATGACGTTCGGGGTCAGCATGGGGCAGTGGTTGAGTGTGCCGATGGTCATCATTGGCATCATCATGTATCGCTACAGCACGCGGCGCACTGCTTGACACACCCTATGCTGTCGCACACCATGCTGTCCTTCTTTATCTAAATAACAACCGCTTTGGACGATCTCTCCCTAAACGCGCTGCTGCTAGTTTTATTAGTATTACTGATTTGCGGCGCGTGGTTCTCCGCCGCCGAAACTAGCATGATGGCAATCAACCGCCATCGCTTGAGTCACCTAGCACGCAAGGGCAAACGTAGCGCGAAATTAACCTCACGCTTACTCGCCAAAGTTGACCAATTACTCGGCTCAATTTTATTCGGCAACACCCTGCTCAATGTCGCCGCTGCTGCGGTCACCAACATTATTATTTTGCGACTGTTCGGCGCGAGCGAATTGGCTTTGCTGTCAGGCACTTTGCTAATTACTTTTGTGCTGCTGGTGTTTAGCGAAATCATGCCGAAAATTATTGCGGCGAGCTATCCCGAACGCGTCGCGCTGCCGTCAAGCTTTTTACTCGCGCCACTCATCACTTTGTTTTATCCGATTGTGTCGATTGCAACCGCCATGGTGAAAGGCTGTTTGTGGCTGCTGCGCATCAAAGTCATCACCGATCAAAGCAAATCCAAACTGACGCTGGAAGAATTGCGTGGATTAGTGCTGGATGCCGAGCATTTTTTGCCGCGTAAACATCAAAAAATGTTGCTCAATTTAGTGGACTTGGAGCGCATCACCGTGAATGACGTGATGATTCCGCGTAAGCAAATCGAGTCGTTGAACATCGCCAGCAATAGTGAAGAGTTACGCCAACAATTAGTCACCTGCCACCACACGCTGTTGCCTGTTTATCAAGATCACAGCAGCAATATCATCGGCATTTTGCATATCAAAAAAGTGTTGTCTTTGCTACAAGAAGAGACCTTAGACATAGCCGCGCTGCAAGCCGTGTTACGCGCGCCGTACTTCATTCCGTCAGACACGCCCTTGCTCAAACAACTGCAACAATTTCAAGAACGCCACGCGCGCTTAGGCTTAGTCGTCGATGAGTACGGCGAACTATTAGGTTTGGTGACGTTAGAAAATATTTTGGAAGAAATCGTCGGTGAATTCACCACCTCGTCGCCCAATCAAACGGGCAAATTTTTACGCCAAGACGACGGTAGTTTCTTATTGGAAGGGAGTAGCAGCTTGCGTGAATTGAATCGTAAATTAGGCTTACATTTTCCACTCAACGAAGCGAAAACTTTGAACGGCTTAATCCTTGAACACTTACAAGACATACCCGAAGCGGGGACGAGCTTAAAAATTGCCGACTATGCGATTGAGATTATCCAAACCCAAGATCGGGTGATCCGAGTAGTGCGCGTTTTCCCTAGAAGCGCGCCGTTCGGCGGAAAAATTCTGCCCGTTCGTCATTAAGCAAAGTCTCATGCTTTACAACACACGCAAAGCTCGGCATGATGCGGCGCACAAATTAAATAAAATCGAACGGAGCAATCATGGCTGTCGCATCTAACAAAGTAAAAGAAACCTCTTATCTTTGGGAGGGTAAAGATAAGACGGGGAAAATTCTTAAAGGCACGATGCGCGCCCCCAGCGAAACCGTGGTGTCAGCCGCCTTGCGTCGTCAAGGGGTGATGAATGTCAAAGTCAAAAAATTCCGCGCCAGCACCCAAGCCGTCACACCTAAAGACATCTCGCTATTCACCCGCCAACTCGCCACCATGATGAAAGCAGGTGTGCCGCTGCTGCAATCCTTCGACATCGTCGGTAAAGGTCACAGCAATCCCTCGGTAGCGAAACTTTTAATGGACATTAAAGCTGACGTAGAAACGGGTAGCAGCTTGCAACAAGCCTTCAAAAAATATCCGCTGTATTTTGATGATTTATATTGCAACTTGATTGGGGCGGGTGAGTCAGCGGGTATTTTGGATAGTTTGTTAGATCGCTTGGCCACCTACAAAGAAAAAATTGAAGCGATTAAAAGCAAAATTAAAGGTGCGTTGTTTTATCCCGTGTCGATTATCGCCGTGGCTTTTATCATCACCGCCGTGATTATGATTTTTGTGATTCCCGCGTTTAAGGAGTTGTTTTCTAGCTTCGGTGCTGATTTACCCACGCCAACTTTAGTCATTATGGCGATTTCAGATTTCGTGGTGACTTGGTGGTGGGCGATTTTTGGCATTATTGGTGGCGGGCTATACAGCTTTTTTTATACTTGGAAACGCAGCAAAATCATGCAAGCTCGCATGGACAGATTGATGCTCAAATTGCCAATTTTTGGTGAGTTAATTCGTAAGGCGAGTATCGCGCGCTGGAGTCGTACTTTATCCACCATGTTCGCAGCGGGTGTGCCATTAGTTGAGGCGTTTGACTCGGTCGCAGGCGCAGCAGGCAACGCGGTGTATTTTGATGCGACCAAAGCGATTCAACGCCAAGTGACGACAGGCTCTAGCCTCACTGTGGCGATGCAAGACACCAACGTGTTTCCTAGCATGGTGTTACAGATGGTCGCTATTGGCGAAGAGTCTGGAGCTTTGGACGGGATGCTAGCTAAAGTCGCCGACTTCTATGAGGCCGAAGTGGATGATGCCGTTGCCGCACTGTCGAGCTTGATGGAGCCTGTGATTATGGTGGTGCTCGGTGTACTCATCGGCGGTATGGTGGTAGCGATGTACTTGCCAATTTTCAAAATGGGACAAGTGGTTTAAGGCATCCCTACTTACAACGCGCATCCCCCTACAGGCGGTGCGCGTTTTTTATTTCTTTTTACGATAGTTATTATGAGCATATTTGAACTACTACAAACCAGCCCCGCTTTATTCGTCACCGTATGCAGTATTTTCGGTCTATTAGTCGGCAGCTTTCTCAACGTGCTAATTTATCGCTTACCTATCATGCTAGAACGCGATTGGCATGGGCAATGCGCCGAGTTGCGCGGCGAAAAAATTAAAGCTCAGGCTAAATTTAATTTGCTTGTGCCGCGCTCCGCTTGCCCACATTGCCAGCACGCCATTCGCGCTTGGGAAAACATTCCTGTGCTGAGTTACCTGTGGTTACGCGGCAAATGTAGTGGCTGCCGCGCCGCCATTTCGCCGCGTTATCCGCTCATCGAAGCCATCAGCGGCTTACTCTGTGGCTATGCCGCCCTGCACTTTGGTTTTGCTTGGGCGGCACTCGGTGCCATGTTGCTAATCTGGGCATTATTAGCCCTCGCCGCGATTGATTTTGATACGCAATTATTGCCCGACGACCTCACCTTGCCACTGCTGTGGGCAGGGCTGTTATTCAATATGGCGAACACTTACACGAGCTTAAATGATGCCGTGTTGGGCGCAATTTTTGGCTACTTAGTATTGTGGCTAGTGTATTGGGCATTCAAGCTCATCACTGGCAAAGAAGGCATGGGCTATGGCGACTTTAAGTTGCTCGCAGCACTCGGCGCGTGGCTAGGCTGGCAAATGCTGCCGCTGATTATTTTGTTGTCATCTTTGGTCGGCGCGCTGGTTGGCATCAGCTTGATGATGGTGTTGAAACACGGTCGCAACATTCCTATTCCATTTGGCCCTTACCTCGCGGGCGGCGGTCTCATCGCCTTGTTTTGGGGACAGACGATTACTCAAGGCTATTTACAAATGATGCACGTTTAAGCCATGTTGTGTATCGGTTTAACGGGCGGGATAGGCTGTGGCAAATCCACCGTTGCCGAGCTATTTCGTAAGCTGGGCGCACAAATTATTGACACTGATGTGATTGCCCATCAGCTCACGCAAGCTCATGGCATCGCCCTCCCCGCGCTACACGCCGAATTTGATGCTGCGTATTTTCACGCCGACGGCACACTCAATCGCGCCGCCATGCGCGAATTAATTTTCAGCCAAGCGGCTGCAAAACTAACACTTGAAACCATCTTGCATCCGCTGATTTTGCAGCAAGTCCAGCTGCAATTAGCGCGTCCCAGCACCGCCCGCTACACCTTGCTCATCGTGCCTTTGCTGTTGCAAAGTCCAGCATTTTTAGCGCAGGTGCAACGCATCTTGCTGGTCGATTGCAGCGAGGCATTGCAAATTCAACGCGTCATGCAGCGTAGTCAATTAAGTGCGGCACAAATACACAACATCATCGCCCAGCAAACACCGCGTGCCACCCAGTTCGCGGCGGCCGACGACCTTATTAGCAACGAGCTAGACTTAAATCACCTCGCGCTACAAGTGCGCCGCTTGCACGACATTTATTTGCAACAAAGTTCAATAAATGATTGACGAAATTAAGCACTTAACTATATCTTGCGCATCTTGAAAAATCACTCGCCCAACTGCCACCCACAACGTGATTAGTTACGAATTTCCACTCAACGAAAAAGTGCGTACCCTGCTGCGGCTAGAGGATTTATTCGCGCGCGTTAAACATTTCATCGGCGCACAAACGAGTAGTGATCATCACGTTGCTATCACCACATTGTTTGAAGTTTTGGAAGTGATTAGTCGCGCCGATTTGAAATCAGAACTACTACAAGAGTTAGAGCGGCAACGCCGCACCTTGTCGCAACTACACAACAATCCGCAAATTTCTGAACACGCGCTGAATTTCATTCTCGAAGAACTCGATACCGCCATGCAAGGTTTGCAAAATATGCACGGTAAAACAGGACAGTATTTGCGCGAAAATGAATGGCTGATGAGCATTAAACAGCGCGCTTGTGTGCCTGGCGGGACGTGTGAATTTGATTTGCCGTCCTATCATTATTGGCAGCAGCAACACTGCGAGCTACGCCAAGAATTTTTAAGCGACTGGCTGCGCCCTTTGTTACCAATACACCAAGCGATTAAAGTCCTACTCAAACTGCTGCGCGAAAGCGGCAAAGTCATGCATTACAGCGCGCAGCAAGGGATGTTTCAGCAAATGCAAGGCGGACGGACGGCACAATTATTGCGCGTCAATGTCGCCGCCAACCTCGCTTGCATCCCCGAAGTGAGTGCCAATAAATACGCCATCAACATTCGCTTTATCAACGCCGATTACGCCGCTAAGTCCAGCGTTTTCCAAGGCGATGTAGGCTTTGAATTGATTTTTTGTAGCCTCGCACTATGAGCACCGCCCAGCCTATGGTCAGTTGCCCGCAGTGTAAAAAGAGCGCGCCGTGGGATACGCAAAATGCTTTTCGTCCGTTCTGTTGCGAGCGTTGCAAAATGATAGATTTAGGTAAATGGGCGAACGAAGAATTTCGTATTGAACAAGCCCCTGACCTCAATGATTTTCTCGATAGCGCATCACACCCAAGCCTGACGCAATAAGGCAATACCGTGCGCGCCATGCTGTTGCGCCACACTCAAATCATCGCTCGTTAAACCACCCAACGCATACACGGGCAGCGTCACCCCCGCCACCATCTCGGCAAACTTTTCCCAGCCTAAATGCGCCGCACCCGCATGACTAAGCGTTGGCAACACGGGGCTTAACAGCGCGAAGTCAAAACCTAACGCCCCCGCATGATGCAACTCATCTGCCGTATGGCAGGACGCTGAGCACCAGGCAAAATCAGGGCGAGTACCACATGCAAGTAATTGCTTGCCCGTGTAATGCACGCCATCCGCCGCCACTTTCCTTGCCAGCTCCGCATCACTATTCACCAACACTTTCGCGTCATAGCGATGCGCTAAAGCCACCACTGCCTGCGTAAACGCCAAATAATTTTCTGGTGATAAATGCTGCTCACGCACTTGCAGCAAGCGCAGCCCGTTTTGCAAAGCGCGTTCTAAACAGCGCAAAAATTCCGCCTCACCTAACTGGGCAGCGTTGCTAATCGCATAGCGCGCAGGCAAGGCTAAAGCTCGCAGAATCGGCACATTAGCGGGCAGCAGAGGGGCAAGTTGCACATCATCAGGCGCTTGCCAAGACAAGGCTTGCCCTTCGCGTCCGTAAGCTTCGCCGTCCCATGCCAACACGCGAAAAAAATGTAAATGCACGGTCGCGTGCGGATAACTGAATACACGGTTTAACCAAGCATCCGCACGCCTAACGGTGATGCCCAACTCTTCGTCCAGCTCGCGACACACCGCCTGCAAAGCCGTTTCGCCTGCTTCGATTTTGCCGCCGGGAAATTCCCAATAGCCCGCATAAGCCTTATCGCTAGGGCGTTGAGCGAGCAAGAAAGAACCATCGGGGCGGATGAGTACAGCAGCGGCAACGTGAATAATTTTTGGAGCAGTCATGGTGGTGATTTCCGTAGAGGCGTAAGCAATACGCCCTCGCCGCGCAAATGAATTAACAGGGCAGATGCCCCCTACTATCTTATTGATGTTGTCCGCACCAATCTTTCGCAAACTGCCCTGCCACACGACCACTGCGTGAGCCGCGCGACAGCGACCATTGCAGCGCGGCGCGGCGCACTTCGTCGCTCCAGCCGTGCGTCCAACCATGCTGTTTTAACCAATGTGCAGCGACTTGCAGATATTCGTCTTGGCTAAATGGATAGAAGGAAATCCATAGCCCAAAGCGTTCCGACAACGACACTTTTTCTTCCACCGCCTCGGCGGGATGAATCTCCTCACCATCGTATTTAGTTGCCAAATTGTCGTTCATATAATCGGGCATTAAATGGCGACGATTGGAGGTGGCGTAAATCAGCAGATTATCCGAGAACGCCACCAAATCGCCGTCCAGCGCGGCTTTCAGGGTTTGATAGCCGCCCTCATCTGAGTTGAAGGACAAATCATCGCAATACAAAATAAAGCGTTCAGGACGACCTTGCACCATCTCGATAATTAGCGGCAAATCGTTCAGACCTTGCTTGTCGATTTGAATCACGCGCAGTCCTTGCGCGGCAAACTCATTGAGTAAGGCTTTCACCAACGACGACTTACCCGTGCCGCGCGCGCCGCTCAGCAACACATTGTTCGCCGTGCCACCTTGCACAAATTGACGAGTGTTTTGTAGCACGCGTTGTTTTTGATTATCTATGCCAGACAAATCACTCAGCGCGATGCGCTGAAAATTCACCACGGGATGTAAGACGCGCAGCAGATGATCCCAACGAAATGCCGCCGCTGCCGCCCAATCAGGTGCGGGTGGCGTGGGGTTAGGCAGGATTTTTTCTAAGCGCGTGAGCAGCGCGTGCGCATGGCTGATAAGGCTGGGTAAGTCGGTGTTTTTCATAGGGGCAAGATTCTAGCAGTGAATAGCAACAAGCCCGCACTAGGCGGGCTTGTTAAAGGGCGAACTAAGGTTAGTTAGACACCCATGCAGACGGTGTAAACCGCAGCATCGTCTATCGCCACACCCACAGCACCAACCAAAGGTGCAGCTGTCATAGGCGTACCTGCGACCGTTGCCGTACCAGCCATCATCGAACCACCTGCGGTATTACCATCATCCAATTGGATGTCGAGTTGCTTGGCAAACTTACCCAAAATGTTAGGCGAGCAGATGATGTAAGTGCCGCGAATTGGATTTGCCCCAGCCGTTGCATTGATAGGTGAAGCAGCTGGCAAGCTCGTGCCGCTTTGTATGCCAATGGGACCTCCTGCGGCATTCACAGGCAAATAATCAGGTGCTCCCACAGTTGTTGACCCAGAAGTCAGTCCAGCTAAACGTACATGTTGCCAAAATAAATAAGATTCATCTGTCAACGTTGCCGTATTCCAAGTGCCATTGATAATACCGTTGCCAACCGTGCCTACTGGTGTCGTTGCAACTGTTGCTCCTGTAATATGCCCTACGACATTGGCATCATCGCCTGGCAGACTACGGAATTTATCTTGATAGCCGTAAATAAACACGGGGATATTACGGAAGTCAGTTGCCAGATTTTTAACCTTGGCACTGTTAATCAATTCTTGCCCTTTCAGCACACCGCCTAATAGCAAGCCGATAATCACCAAAACAATTGCGATTTCGATTAAGGTAAAGCCTGATTGATTGCGTTTCATCATATTCTCCAAGGTTCTAAAATTAAAAAGTGCTAAACGAAAAGACTGCGCGGAATATACAGCAACTGTTATGCCAATCTAGCCTTGCCCTATCATTATATTTTTTAACCATGCTCAAAACCCAAATGAAACAAGGCTTGCCAGCCACTCACTGTTTTAGTCGGTGGAGTTTTTTACGGCGAATCGCCGTCGTTTCAACGTGTGGCACAGCCTGCGCTGACGACATCTCAACAAGGCGTTGCTGAAATGCTGACACTGAACTTGAGCCATCGCTTACGCACCACGCGCTGGTTATTGTTTGCCCTGCTCGCCTCGCTGCATAGCGTGTTGTGGCTGGGAGTCGCGAGCGCGTGGGCACAGCCTTTGATGTTGGGGCACTTAGGGATATTTTTGATTTGGCAACCGATCTGGCGCAACGAAGAGCAGGTCAGCAATCGCGCCTTAATTTTTATCGGCAGCGCGGCATTGGTGGTGCTGTTCGCGCTGAATTGGTGGGTGCTAGCGTTTTGGTTGAGTGGCTTGTTCGGCTTGGTGGGCGGGCGCGTATTGAACTATCGCAGCCGTTGGCTACGCATGTTTAGCATGAGCAAAATGGTGTACTTATTGGCATTGCTGCTGCTGTGGGTCGTGCCGAATTTATTTAGCGACCCTGCCAGTATTGAGATTGGTCGCTTGCTGATGAGCTACGTTTTACCTGCGCTGCTACCCTTGTTGCTGTTTATGCCCGCGCATGAAGGACTGGCGGATAAAACCCAAACCATAGATTTCTTCTACAGCTTGATGCTGTTTATGTTGCTGGCGTTGGTGATTTTAGGCAGCTTGGCGTTTATGACGTTGGCGCATGTCAATTACCTGGAAGCCTTGCTGCGCACACTGTTTTTAATCGGCTTAATTTTGCTGGCACTAGGCGGCTTGTGGAATCCACGCTTTGGCTTCAACGGCTTGCAAGTGGTGTTTTCGCGCTATTTGCTCAACATCGGCACACCGTTTGAAAGCTGGCTGATGCAGCTCGCCAACGCCGCGCAAATCGAGCCGAGTGCCGCCAGTTATTTGCAGACTGCGACGCACTTATTAGCCGATTTACCGTGGCTGTCAGGGCTGTCTTGGCAAACCCTCAATGACGCGGGACAGCGCGGCGCATTTAGCCCCCATGCGGTCGTGATGTACGAAGGCGAGCTACGTTTAACCGTCTATACCAAAGTGAGTTTAAGCCCCACCGTGTTGCTGCACATTCGCTTGCTCAGCCAACTCATCGGCTATTTTTATCAAGCCAAACAACGCGAGCAAAGTTTGCGCGACATCAGTCGTATGCAAGCCATTTACGAGACTGGTTCGCGCCTCACTCACGACCTCAAAAACATGTTGCAATCGTTGCTGACCTTAAGTGCCATTGCGCAAAGCGACGAACCCCGCGCGCAACAATTATTACGCCAGCAACTCCCTGCTTTGTCCGAGCGCATCCAACAAACCTTAGCGAAATTGCAGCGACCCGAAATGGGCAATCAAGACACCACCCTGCTGCCGCTCAATGCTTGGTGGGATAGCGCGCGTCAGCGTTATCAACACTTAAACATCGACTGGTGTGGCGAGTTAAGTGCGCAGCCGATTCCCGTCGCGATGTTCGATAGCGTGCTGGACAATTTATTAGCCAACGCGCTACGCAAACGCGAGCGCGAGCCGCTGTTAAAAATTTCCGTCATGGTCAATTTAGAACGCGGCATTAGCATCAACGTGACGGACAGCGGCAGTGCCATTCCAGCCGAGCATGTCGCCAACTTGTTCGGCGGCGTAGTCCATTCCGAACAAGGCTTAGGCATCGGTCTATATCAAGCCGCGAAATGGGCGGAACAACTCGGCTACCGCCTGCAACTTAGCCACAACGAAAATGGTGTAGTGAGTTTTGAATTGCGCGGCTCATAAATTCATGGACAATGCCGCACACTTTTTAGCGAGATGATTTGATGAAAACAATTACCTTGGCATTCACGGGCGCATCGGGTTTACCATATGGCATGAGACTGCTGGAATCCCTGCTGGCAAGCGGCGTGCGCGTGCATTTGGTCTATACCGTTGCGGCACAAATTTTAGCCAAACAAGAGATGAATTTCGTGTTACCCAATCGCCCGCAAGATGCCGAAAAAATGCTGCACGAACGCTTAGGCAAATTCAGCGGTGAGTTAAAAGTTTTTGGCATCCAAGATTGGTTTGCACCGATGGCATCAGGCTCCAATCCGGGTGACGCGATGGTGGTGTGTCCTTGCACCATGGGCACGTTAGGCAAGATCGCTGGCGGCATCAGCGACGATTTAATCGCCCGTGCGGCGGATGTAATGCTCAAAGAAAAACGCACCCTGATACTCGCCCCCCGCGAGATGCCGTTCTCCACCATCCACCTAGAAAATATGCTCAAGTTAGCGCACGCTGGCGCGGTCATCATGCCGCCCAATCCCGGCTTCTATCACCACCCGCAAAGCGTGCAAGACATCGTCGATTTTGTGGTGGCGAGGATCTTGGATCATCTGGGTGTGGAGCAGGATTTGATGAAGAAGTGGGGCGAATAGATTTGTCGGGGGACAACCAGTAAACCCTCTCAATCATCTAATCGTGGCGTTTGACCTGCGCCAACATCATCCTCACAGGCGTAGGAATCGCCGCCCGCAAAGCCTCATCCACATTGAGCCATACGCCGTCTGTTTGCTGCACACGCAACGGTTTATGCGCCACATTTAACCGCACGGGCGTGATGTGCAATTTGAAATGCGTGAAGGTGTGAGTGAAGGGCGGTAGCTCACTACGCTCAATCACTTTCATACCGTTACGCAGCATATATTCAGCGAGTAATTCGCCACCGTCATCGAGTTGCGGCAGACACCACAGCCCGCCCCATATCCCTGTCGCAGCGCGCTTTTCCAAGTAAATTTCATTGCCGTGCATCAGCAATAAAAAAGTCGCGTAACGTTCAGGAATCATTTTGCGCGGACGCGGTGTGGGCAGCTCGGCGACGCGCTTGCTTTGATAAGCCACGCAATCTTGTTGCAGCGGGCACTGCGCGCATTTGGGCTTACTGCGCATACACAGCGTCGCACCCATATCCATCTGCGCTTGGATATAAATCGCAACCTCTTGTTTGGGTAATAAATCTTCGGCGTGTTGCCACAGTTGCGCCTCGATTTTTTTATCGCCCGTCCAACCTTCTATGCCGCAATAACGCGCCAGCACGCGCTTCACATTGCCATCCAAAATAGCACGATGCTGATGAAACGCCAGCGCGCAAATCGCGGCTGCGGTGGAACGTCCGATGCCAGGCAGCTCGATTATTTTTTCAAACTCATCGGGAAATTTGCCATCATGTTGTTCGACTATCAGCCGTGCCGCCTTATGCAGATTGCGACCGCGTGCGTAGTAGCCCAGCCCGCTCCAGTGTTCTAATACTTGCTCTTCAGTTGCGGCAGCCAGTGCCGCGACATTAGGAAAGCTGACGACGAAGCGTAAAAAATAGGGGATGACGGTGACGACTTGAGTTTGCTGCAACATGATCTCGGACAGCCACACGCGATACGCGTCGCCGCCTTGCCAAGGCAAATCGTGCCGCCCAAATTCGCGCTGCCATGCAATTAGCCTTACCGCAAAACTCGCCACCACTATTTGAACAAGCCTTTCAATCCGCTCTTGAGTTGGTCTTGCAGTTGCGTTTTGACTTCTTCTTTTTTCACTTCAACTTGCTGCTTCAGTGCGTCTTTAGCCACACCGACTTTAGCTTGCGCAGCGGCTTTGACATCGGCGACTTTTTGCTTAGTTTGGTCGCTCACCATAGAGCCAAATTCCAAGCCATATTTCAAATCGGTAAACGCCCCGCTGACGCGCACCGGCAAGGTCAAGCCACCCACATTATCGCCACCGCCTTGCCCCTCCAAAGTCTTAGCCAGCGTGGCACGGGCTAAATAATTGATGCTGTCGTTGCCGACGTTAATATCGCCTGCGCCCGACAATCTCAGCAGCGGCGATTTCATACTTAAGTCGTCGTTATGCGCCACGCCGTTGGTGATTTTGAAGCTGGCTTTGAGTTCACTAAAATCAGTTTTTTCGGCTTTATTGGCGGCTTGCGTGTCTGACTTCGCACCAAACATCGCTGTCGCATCGCGCATTTTTTTCGCCAAATTGATGCCTTTAATCGCGCCATCCACCAAGCTCAAATTCGCCGCGCCATTCAAGCCACGCTTCATTTCCGACACTTTATTGCCCTGCATGGTGAGGTTTAACGCAACATTGCCGTGCCCTTCTAGCGTGTCAAAATTCGCCGCATCTTTGCCCAACGGTGCGATGTTGATACCGCTCAAATTTTGCACGATGGCTATGCTAGGAATCGCTTGCGCATTGACGCTAATCGAGCCACTGGTGCTACCGCCATACAGATTCGCGGCAAGCGGATTGATGCTCAACACACCCTTATGTGCAGCCACATCAAGGCGCAATTTTTCGACTTTGACATTGGCAACTTTGAGCGCACCTATGCGCAAACTGCCATCCAAATTTAAGCTGCGCAATGCCGACAAATCTAAATTCGCTTCAGGCTGCGCCGCTGCTTTGGGCGCGTCTTTATTGGCTTTAGGCAAATACAAATCGGCATCCAACTGATCGACATCGACATCAAAATTCAACGCCGCTTGCGCAAAATTACGCAGCCCTAACTTAGCGCGCACTTGGCTTTGCAACACGCCGCCCGCCAAATTAACCTGCACATTTTGTTGC
>JARCRQ010000079.1 GCA_029850585.1 Sideroxydans sp. | reverse complement strand
GGATGCACGTTTGACTTCCGAATTGATATTACTGTTTTTATATTTTGGTTTTATCGCGCTGCATGCGTCGATTGATGACGCGCGTCGCGCCGATAAAGCCGCAGCATTACTGGCAATTGTGGGTTCAGTGAATGTGCCGATTATTTATTTTTCAGTGAAGTGGTGGAACACTTTGCATCAAGGTTCGACGATTAAATTTACTGGTTCGACCATGCATGTCGCGATGCAGCAAGGCATGTTCATTACGCTGGCGGCGTGTTGGTTGTATGCCATTAGCATCACGCTTTTGCGCGTGCGCTCGATTATTTTAGAGCGTGAACGCAACACGCAATGGGTAGCTGAATTGAGTGAGGTGCAAGCATGAGTGAATTTTTTAACATGGGCGGCTACGCGTTTTATGTGTGGGGCTCGTTCGGTGTGACCACCGCCGCCTTCCTGATTGAAATCGCCTTAGTGCGCCACAAACGCAGTTTAACCTTGCAACAATTACGCTTGATGCGTGAAGCAGGAGACGAATGATGAGCATGGAAATGAAAGCAAAAATGAAGCCGCGTCAAAAACGCTTGATGTTTATTTTGGCGGGGTTGGCGGGGGTGGGGATTGCGGCGGCGTTGGTGTTAAACGCCTTGAGTAATACCGTGAGTTTGTATTTCACGCCTACCCAAGTGGCGAATAAAGAAGCCCCACAAGGACGTAGTTTTCGCATCGGCGGCTTGGTGGAAGTCGGCTCAGTGCAGCGCGATCCGGGAGGCTTGTCGGTGCGCTTTGTGATTACCGATACGGTGAAAAGTTTGCCTGTGACGTACACAGGAATTTTGCCCGACTTGTTCAAAGAAGGTAAAGGCGTGGTCGCGCAAGGCAAGATGGAAGCGGATGGCGTGATGCACGCCGCTGAAGTGCTCGCCAAGCATGACGAAAACTATATGCCGCCCGAAGCTGCTGACGCGATTAAACGTGCGCAAGCGGCATCTGCATCGGGTGTTGTTGCCACGTCAGGTGTTGTCGCTGCGCCTAAATAATTCCGCTACTCAACTTCATCCTGCTACGCAATCATTCAGAAAGATAAAACATGATTCCAGAACTTGGTCACTTATCACTCATCATCGCGCTATGTTTAGCCGCCACGCTAGGCAGCTTGCCCATCTTGGGTGCGGCGCGTAATAGCAGCGTGTTAATGGGCGTAGCGCGTCCCTTGGCATACGCGCAATTCTTGTTTATTGCCATCGCTTTTGCCACGCTGGCTTATGCCTTTTTGAGCAATGATTTTTCGGTGTTGTATGTTGCGGAACATTCCAATTCGCAACTGCCTGCGCAATATCGCTTTGCGGCAATTTGGGGCGGACACGAAGGTTCGCTGTTGTTGTGGGCATTTATTTTGTCTATCTGGACGGCTGCCGTCGCGACCTTCAGCAAACATTTGCCGCAAGAAATGGTGGCACGCGTGTTAGGCGTAATGGGCTTGGTGGCAGTGGGTTTCCTGTTGTTTATGCTATTCACCTCCAGTCCGTTTGCACGCTTGTTGCCAGCCGCTGCCGACGGTCGTGATTTGAATCCGCTGTTGCAAGATCCAGGTTTGGTGATTCATCCGCCCATGTTGTACATGGGTTATGTGGGCTTCTCGGTGGCATTTGCATTCGCCATTGCGGCGTTAATCGGCGGCAAATTAGACGCAACCTGGGCGCGTTGGTCACGTCCTTGGACGACCGTGGCGTGGGTGTTTATGACCTTTGGCATCGCGCTGGGTAGCGGTTGGGCGTATTACGAATTGGGCTGGGGCGGCTGGTGGTTTTGGGATCCCGTCGAGAATGCCTCGTTTATGCCTTGGTTAGTCGGCACGGCATTGATTCACTCTTTAGCGGTGACCGAAAAACGCGGCGCATTCAAAAGTTGGACGGTGTTATTGGCGATTGCCGCATTCTCATTGAGCTTGCTCGGTACATTTTTGGTGCGTTCGGGCGTGTTGACTTCGGTGCATTCGTTTGCCGCTGACCCGAAGCGCGGGATTTTTATCTTGAGCTTTTTGGTATTGGTCATCGGCGCATCGCTGCTGCTGTTCGCATGGCGCGCGCCCAAAATCGGCTTGGGCGGCAAGTTCGATTTACTGTCACGCGAATCGTTGTTGTTATCCAACAATGTGTTGCTCACGGTGGCATCCGCCTCGGTTTTTATCGGCACACTTTACCCGCTGTTTATGGACGCGTTGGGCTACGGCAAGTTGTCAGTTGGTGCGCCCTATTTTGAAGCGGTATTTGTGCCGTTGATGGTGCCGATGATTTTGATGATGGGCTTAGGTCCACTCGCGCGCTGGAAAAAAATGGCAGCACCTGAGTTAGCGCAACGCGTGCGTTGGGGCTTTGGTGCAGCGGTGGTTACGGCGTTGTTATTGCCTTTAGTGTTAGGACGCTGGACGCCGTTTATCGCGCTGGGTTTGATGATGGCGTTCTGGGTGATTGCTTCTTTGCTGATTAGTTTGCGCGGACGTTTAAGCGGTGCGGGCAGCTGGATGCAGCGCGTGCGCGGGCAAAGTTTGAGCTACTACGGGATGCAGTTAGCGCACTTAGGCGTGGCGGTTTTTATCATCGGCGTGACGCTGGTGAAAGGTTTTGAGACCGAACGCGATGTGCGCATGAATGTGGGCGACACCGTGGCAGCGGGTGGCTACGAGTTTCGCTTTAACGGTGTGACCGAAATCACTGGGCCGAATTATGCGGGCGGCGTGGGGCATGTGACGGTGCGCAAAAATGGCAAGCTGGTGACCGAATTAGAGCCTGAAAAACGTCAGTACAACGTGACGGGTATGCCACTCACCGAAGCCGCGATTAGCACGGGCGTGTTTGGCGATTTGTATGTGTCCTTAGGCGAACCGATTCCTGAAGCCGAAGGTGCGTGGGCGGTGCGGGTGTATATCAAACCGTTTGTGGATTGGATTTGGTTCGGTTGTTTGCTGATGGGCTTGGGCGGCATCTTGGCGGTGTCCGATCGTCGTTATCGGATTCATAGCAAAAAATCGCAGCCTAGCGTTGCTGTTGCAGACGCATACAAAGGAGAATCAATATGATGCGCTTCACGCTCCCGCTGGTGGTGTTCTTGGTCTTAGCCGCGTTCTTGTACAAGGGTTTGGGGCGCGATACGCGCGAAGTGCCATCGCCTTTAGTCGGCAAAATTGCACCTGCTTTTGTATTGCCGAATTTGCAGGATGCGGCGAAACAATTTTCGCCCGCTGACATGCAAGGCAAAGTTTGGTTGCTCAATGTCTGGGCATCTTGGTGTGGCGCGTGTAAAGACGAACATCCGCTGCTGATGGAATTGTCTAAGCAAAATATCGTGCCGATAGTCGGGCTGGACTACAAGGACCGCCGCGCCGATGGCTTGGCAACGCTGCAACAAGCGGGCAATCCTTATACGCTGACGGTGATGGATGCGGATGGCAAAGTGGGCTTTGACTACGGCGTGTATGGCGTGCCTGAAACTTATGTCATCGACAAAAAAGGCATGATTGCTTACAAGTTGATTGGTGCGGTGAGTGCGCAAAATCTGCGTGAAACTATCTTGCCCTTGGTCGCGGAGCTAGAAAAAAAATGATGAAAAAATTATGCCTGACGATGTTGTTGTGCGTGCCGATGTGGGCTTTGGCAGGTGAGGCGCAAGACATCGCCGACGATCCTGTGATGGAAACACGCATGATTAAATTGGCGGAAAAAGTGCGCTGTTTGGTATGCCAAAGCGAACCTGTTTCGACTTCACATTCGGATTGGTCGAATGACGTGCGCGCCATCATGCGCGACAAGATGAAGGCGGGTGCGAGCGATCAAGACATTATGGATTTGTTGGTCGAACGCTTTGGTAAATCGGTGTTGTTCGATCCCCCTGTTGATAATGAAACCATGCCCTTGTGGAGCGCGCCGTTTATTTTGTTAGCACTGGGTGGCGCGGCGTTGTTTTATAAGCTGCGTAAGCGTCAAACCACAGTCACTGAAACGGCGTTATCCGTCGAAGAGACGCAACGTGCCAACGACTTATTAAACTCAGCTAAGGACTCGCAAACATGATGTTATTTTGGATATTGAGCGCGCTGTTGCTGCTGCTCGCGGTGAGCTTTGTGGTCGTGCCTTTATGGCGCAACAAGGTGACGAGCAACGCGGTGTTACGCGATGCGGCGAACTTGGAAATTTTGCGCGATCAGTCCGCCGAAATGTCGGCTGATTTGGCGCATGGTTTGCTCAACCAAGAGTCGTTTGAACAAGGTCAGCGCGAGTTACAAGCGCGTTTATTAGACGAAGTTAAAAGCACTGCGGTGGTGAACAGCGTGGTGTCGAATCCCGCTAAAAAATTAGCTGTAGCAATGACGCTGTTGATTCCGATTGCCAGTGTGTTGTTGTATTTGCAACTCGGCAGCACCAAGGCTTTATTGCCGCCACCAGATGAGGTGAGCGCGGTGCAAGGCTTCGGCGTGTTGCGGTCTGATGTCGCCTTGGAAGCGTTGGCTAAAAAGTTGGCGGAGTCGCCCAATAATCCCGATGGTTGGGTGCAGCTGGGGCGTTCGTATAGCGAATTAAAACGCTATAGCGAAGCCTCGCAGGCTTACGAGCAACTGGTAAAACTGGTGGCGAATGAAGCGCAAGTGTGGACGGAGTATGCCGACGTGTATGCGATGGCGCACGGTCAAACGCTGCTCGGTGAGCCGACTAAGTTCTTGGATAAAGCCTTAGCCTTGGATGAAAAAAACACCACCGCCTTGGCGTTGTCAGGTTCGGCGGCGATGGAGCGCGGCGACTATGTGGCGGCGATTACGCATTGGCAAAAATTAGTGTCCTTGTTGCCTGCCGACTATCAAGATATTCAGATGATTCAAGATGGCGTAAAACAAGCGCGTGAATTTTTGGCGATGCAAAAAGGTGGCAAAGAAAAGCTCGCGCAATTGAATCGTGGCACAGCTAATCCAACCGCTGCGAGTCATGCTGCTGAAGCGATTACGGGCAAAGTGTCGCTGAGTGCGGCGATGCAAAAATTAGTCTCACCTGATGACATCGTGTTCATTTTGGCGCGTGCTGCCGAAGGCCCGAAAATGCCGCTGGCGGTGTTGCGCAAACAAGTGAAAGACTTGCCGCTGGAGTTTAGTTTGGACGACAGCATGGCGATGCAGCCGCAGCTCAAGCTGTCAGGCTTTGCGCAAGTCGTGGTGGTGGCGCGTATCTCTAAATCGGGTACGCCGATGGCACAACCAGGCGACGTACAAGGCTTGAGTGCGACGATTAAACCTGGCACCAAGGGACTCAATATCGTCATCGACAGCGTCGTTAAATAATGGGCTAACCCCTGACAAAAAAGCAGCCGACTTAATAAGGGGCTGCTTTTTTTATGCCCGTCATTTGTCATAACTAGATAATTTTAGGCTGCAAGGCGAATTAAAGTTAAGTTATGATTCGCCCGCAACTGCAAGGCTGGAAAGGGTGTTAGGACGTCATCATTTTTTATTGGGGGAAGCTATGTTAAGAATAATCGTCGCACTGGTGTTGCTAGTGTCAGCAGGTTCGGGCTGGTTTTACTTGGACTATCTCAACAAACAAGAGCAAGCGGCGGCGTTCGAGTTGCGTCAGAGCGTAGAAAGAAGTCGCGCGCAAGCACTGGCGGCAGAACAAGCCAGAGTCGCGGCTAAAGTCGCTTTTGAAGCCAAGCTAAATTTAGAATTGAAAACCTGTCTAGATACCGCGCAACAAGCTAACACCGATTACTTGGCTGCCAATCAAAAACCCGTGCCACGCAAAGCAGGACAGTTCACTATCGCGCAAAAACTTATTGATAGTGCCGCGCAAACTTTGGCGGAGGCAAATACGGCTTGCCAGCAACAGCTTGAAAAAAGTTTAGCCGCAGGCATGTAGTTGTTTCACTGAAGCGAAAAAAATCCCAGTGTGTACTGGGATTTTTTTATGGGCGCACCGAAAATTTTTACTTCACCAACTGAAAATCCAGTACCTGCATATTCATAATTAAGCCCGCATCTTGTATCGGCAACACAATCGCATCGACATCCGAATCATTGTGATGCGAGTGCCACCAACCGGGCGGGGTGATAAAGGTTGCGCCTTTGCTCCACATGGCTTTAATCGGGTTGATGATATTGCCATCGGCATCAATTTCTTTGCCAATCAGCGTGTAGGTGTCGGTACCCGCCGTGACGCAATGATCAATCGCAATCGAGTTGTGGCGATGCGCTTTTTGCACCACGCCTTTGGGCAAAATGTTGTACAGCGACCACAGCGTATGCGTCAACGTCATGGTGGTGGGGAAGTGCGGATTGGACAGCAACACGCCGACGCGGTTACGGTTTTCGCCCATGGCGCGCACTTTGTTTAGCTCGGCAGTGATGCGCGCTTGCGTGTACAGCACAGGGGCAAAGCGTTGTGCATTGGGTGTCACGCCTAAGTAACTCAGCAGTGGCGCGTCGTTGACCCAAAATAACACGCTGTCTTCCGTGGCGCGATGTAGCGCACGTGGCACGGCGGGTAAGGTAAACAAGTCGCC
>JARCRQ010000078.1 GCA_029850585.1 Sideroxydans sp. | reverse complement strand
CCGCCACGATTTTGGGCGCGGTTACGCCCGTGCCAGATTCATTATCCGAGTACCAATTCGCCGGACTATTGCGTGGTAGTAAGACCGAACTGGTGAAGTGTATCGGCAACGATTTGCACGTTCCCGCATCAAGCGAAATCGTGTTGGAAGGGGTGATACATCCGGTTGAAATGGCGCTCGAAGGGCCGTATGGCGACCACACCGGTTACTACAACGAGCAGGATAAATTTCCCGTGTTCACCATAGAGCGCATCACCATGCGCCGCGACCCGATTTATCACTCGACCTACACGGGTAAGCCACCCGACGAACCCGCGATGTTGGGCGTGGCGTTGAACGAAGTGTTCGTACCGTTGCTGCAAAAACAATTTTCCGAAATCACCGATTTTTATTTGCCGCCTGAAGGTTGCTCGTATCGCATGGCGGTGGTGAGTATCAAAAAACAATACCCCGGTCATGCCAAGCGCGTGATGTTTGGCATCTGGAGTTTTTTGCGCCAGTTTATGTACACCAAATTTATTATCGTGGTGGATGACGACATCAACGTGCGCGACTGGACGGAAGTGATGTGGGCGATTACCACGCGCATGGATCCCGTGCGCGACACGCTGCTAGTGGAAAATACGCCGATAGATTATTTGGATTTCGCCAGCCCCGTCAGCGGCTTGGGTGGCAAAATGGGCATGGATGCCACCAATAAATTCCCTGGTGAAACGCAGCGCGAATGGGGTACGCCGATTGTGATGGACGACACGACCAAGGCTCGCGTGGACGCAATGTGGGGCGAGTTAGGGCTGTAATTTTCGACATACGCAAACGCAAAAAAGCCAGCAATAAGCTAGCTTTTTAATGACGGCATTTAGTTCTAGTTAGAACGAAAGTTTTACACCTACGTTAAAACCTTGATCAAAAGTACGATTGCCTACCACTTTCAGATTGAAGTCTATCTTGCGATATGCCAAATAAACTTGCGCTTGCGGAATCATTTCGTATTCAGCACGCACAGTGGTTTCTAAGTAACGATCGGCTTGACCAAAGGTAATGATGTTAGGCGACAAATACAATTCGCCGACCACGCCAAAGCGACGTTCCGCAGGCGGTGAAAAACGCACCATCCCGCCAATCGCCAATGCCGATGCACTCAACTTAGCAGGGGTCACGCGTGCCGCCAAAGCCTTGACACCCACCCCCGCACTCACGCCAGGTGCATTACCGCCGATGTCGTCTTTCACCAAAATACCGATGTCCGCCATCACGTTGTTGGGTTGCGAATACAGTCCGCCAAAATGAAACTCCGATTTACCCAAATTCGTGCCGCCCATCGCCGCCTTGTATTGCAACTGTGCAGCGTTGTCGCGTAAGTTAATATCAATCGCATCCGCATTTGCCAGCGCACTGCTTGCCAATAAAGAAACTGCCAAAATTCCGCGTAATACCATGATTAAAACTCCTAATAGTGATTGAAATAGTCCTGCAAACAACGTGCTGATAGACCGCTCGCGCGCTAAAAGTTCACCTTGCCAAGCGGCGCGCACTTTACCAGCATTCGCTAACTAGGCAAGCGCGCAACGCGTTCAGCCCATTAATTAGACGTAAAAAAACCGCAGCGCGTGCGGTTTTTTGTGCAGCACTACACCAGCAACAAATTAAAACTTGAAGTTCGCACCGATGGTCAAACCACCAAAGTTGTTGTAGTTCAGGTCAGCGTCAAACTGCGGGGTCAAGGCGTAACGTGCGCCGCCTACGAAATACAGACCGCCTGAATTTGCCGCAGCAAAGTTAGTACCAGCTGGACCGCTCCAGGTCGAGCTCAAAGTCATCAAGCCTAAGCCTGCATACGGCTTAATTTTTTTATCGGCTAATTTCATTGCTGAGCTGAAATCATAAATCGCCGCCGCACCAAAGCCTGTGTAGCTGTACTTATATCCGCCGAAGTAAGTCGGAGATGAGTAGTTTTTGTAAACTACTTGCACTGCTAACGGCGCGTTATTCGCCAATTTAGAAATATCAAACTCGGCTTGCAGACCCAAAACCCCCGTCCAATCCAAACCGTAATTCACGCCTACGCTATTGCCCGCCGCACTCGCCGTACTCGACATCACAACTGACAACAAAGATACCGCAATGATTTTTTTCATTTGTATTTCCTTCGTATTGAAAACTGCCAAGTGGCAGCGAGCGGGACTATAAGCGAAGCATTTCAATAGCGCAAAGAGAAAAGGGTGTCTCGAAAAATTCAAATATCGAAGCGAGGCTAGGCGCGAACAAAAAATTACGACGCCGCATAGTTAAGCTATGTAAGGAATAATTTTTTGTGAGCAACAACGTATCACGAAGAAATTTGAGTTTTGCGAGATGCTCTTAATTGTTTTTTTCTAGCCAAGTAAGTAGCGCGTCTTGTGCAGCTTGACCTTGTGCGGCTCGCGCATGATTGATAATAAACACTATCAGCCAGTGCTTGCCACTGTGCGCATCCACATAACCCGCGATGGATTTCACGCCGTCTAGCGTGCCTGTTTTGAGATGCGCATGTCCTGTCAAGGCACAATTTTTGAAGCGTTTTTTCACCGTGCCGTCTATACCCAAAATCGGTAGCGAGGCTTGCAGCTCGGCGGAGTACGGACTGTTAGCGGCGTACTGCAAGACTTGCGCTAAATGCTCTGGCGAGATGCGCTCACGACGCGATAAACCCGCCCCATTTTCTAACACCAGCTCAGGGAAAATTAAGCCTTGCTGCGCCAGCCATTGCTGCACCACAACGGCACTGCGCGCAGGACTCGCCGCCTCGCCTGTTTGTCCCGACAAGGTCAAAAATAAATGTCGCGCCATGATGTTATTAGAAAATTTATTGATGTCGCGGATGACTTCGGAGACGGGCGTAGAGGTATGCGTAGCGTAAGGCGGCACCTCTAACGGCGCAGTACCTGCGCGTACTTTGCCTTGCACGCTGCCACCCAGCTCTTGCCATAACGCCGTGAATGCAGCAAAGAAGTATTGCTCGTGCGGCAGCAAAGAAAAGTAGTCCTCAACTTCGCCGCAGTCGGCGGCAATTTCGCCTTGCAAGACAATCACGCGGCCTTCCAAATGCGCGCTGTACGCGTCATTCGGATGACAGGCTAACTTACTCGACGTGCGCACGCGATTTTGTAGCGTGTAGCCCGCTAACTGCGGCTCTAGCAAGGCGGTGGTTGCCGCACCATTGGGAATTAAACGCAAACGCAGCGCGTTAAAATTAAGCAACAACGCGTGCGGACCAACGTTATAAGCGCGCGTCGGATCGTTATCAAACTCGGCGGGGTCGTGCGTCAGTGGCGCAAAATAATTAGTATCCAACACCACATCGCCGCGAATTTCACGCAAGCCGCGCTGGCGTAATTCCAACAACCACAACCAAAATTGTTCGATGGTCAGCTTAGGGTCGCCATAGCCTTTGAATACCAGATTGCCTTGCAAAATGCCGTTGTCTAATTTGCCATCCAAATACGCTTCGGTCTTCCAACGATAGGCTGGCGTAAGGCTGTCCAGCGCGCTAGTGGTGGTGAGCAACTTCATGGTGGACGCAGGATTCATGGCGCGTGTGCCATTGATATTGAGTAGTGGGCTAGCAGCCCCTTGTTCTTGCACCCAGATACCGACGCTGCTGACGGGTATGCCCGCACGCTTGAGCGCGTCTTGCACGGTGTCAGGCAAATTTTGTGGCGCGGCTAGCGCGCTGAAGCTGCCTAACAGCAGCAGCGTGGTGAGAACTTTTTTCATAATTATTCGCTGAGTTGTTGCACGAGATACAAAGTTTTGGCGAGCAGAAAATTTATTTCAGATTCGCTAATCACATACGGCGGCATAAAGTAAATAGTGTTGCCGATGGGGCGCAATAACAGCTCGTTGTCCAACGCCAAACGATGACAACGCTGGGCAAAATCGACATGCGGGGTCGCCACTTCAAACGCCCAAATCATGCCCGTGTTGCGCCAATTTTTAACCGCAGCATGGGCGCGCAACGCGCCAGCCGCCTGTTGCACATACGCAGCCGTCGCGCGGTTTTTTGCAATCACATCGTCTTGCGCAAAAATATCCAGCGTCGCTAGCGCGGCACGACACGCTAGAGGATTACCCGTATAAGAATGTGAATGTAAAAAGCCGCGCGCGGTCTCATTGGCATAAAACGCTGCATAAATTTCATCTGTGGTCATCACCACCGATAAGGGCAAATAGCCGCCCGTAATGCCTTTGGATAAGCATAAAAAATCAGGCGTCATGCTGGCTTGCTCACACGCAAACATCGTCCCCGTGCGCCCCATCCCCACCGCGATTTCATCGGCAATTAAATGCACGTCGTATTGCTTACACAGTGCGCGGGCGCGCGTTAAATAAATTGGGTGATACATGGACATACCCGCCGCGCCCTGCACCAAAGGTTCAACAATCAACGCGGCAAGCTGGTGATGATGTTGCTGCAAATGTAATTCCAGCGCGTCGGCGCAACGCAAGGCAAATTGCTCGGCACTCTCACCCGCTGCAGCGTCACGACTATCAGGGCTGACGACCGTAGCTTGCTGACGAATCAACGCGCCATACGCGTCACGAAAAATCGCCACATCGGTAACGGATAACGCGCCCAAAGTCTCGCCGTGATAACTATTTTTTAAGCTAATAAATTGGGTTTTACGCGGCTGATTTTGATTGCGCCAATAATGCGCGCTCATTTTCAAAGCGATTTCGATTGCCGACGCACCATCCGAAGCATAACTGCAATGTCCCAACCCTGGCGGGGCAAGTTCACGCAAGCGTTCGGATAATTGCACCACGGGTTCATGGGTAAAGCCCGCCAACATAACGTGCTCTAAGGTATTGAGCTGCTCAAGCAAAGCAGCATTGATGCGCGCGTTACTGTGCCCAAACAAATTCACCCACCAAGAGCTGACCGCATCCAAATAGCGTTTGCCATCGTAGTCGTACAGCCACACACCACTGCCTTTGGCAATCGGTAGCAAGGGGAATTGCTCGTAATGTTTCATTTGCGAACAGGGATGCCAAACGGCGGAAAGACTACGCGCGATGAGCACTGAGTTACGGGTGTGAGATAAATTCATAGTCCGAAATGATAGCGGCTTTATGCGTCTTACACACTGATTTCATTAAGGGTAAAGCGTAGCTGAACAGTATGAATCTTGATTAGAGGTGCGGGCTTTTGCTTTGAGTATCGGGCTAGTTGTGGCATCCTGCGCACCTTAATTTTTTGCATCCGCTTAAGAAAGCCTCCTATGAAACGTGTTGATGATTTCCGCCTACGCTTTGGTAAAAAAGAAGTTGTGCCTATTATTATTGGCGGCATGGGTGTGGATATTTCCACCGCCGAACTGGCTCTGGAAGTCTCGCGTCTAGGCGGGATTGGGCATATTTCGGATGCCATGTTGCCGACCGTTACCGACCGTCGTTACAAAACTAAATTTGTAAGCGAAAAGCAAAAACAATACAAACTCAACATCGAAATCGCTGACAAATCCATTGTGCAATTTGACTTGGAACAAGTTGCCGAATCCACCCGTTTACATGTGCAAACCACCATGGAAGCCAAACGCGGCGACGGCATGATTTTCGTCAACTGCATGGAAAAGCTGACCATGAATTCACCGCGTGAAACCTTGCGGGTGCGGCTCAATGGTGCATTAGATGCGGGTATCGACGGCATTACTTTAAGTGCGGGGCTGCACCTCGGTTCGTTTGAACTGATGAAAGACAACGCACGCTTTCGCGATGCTAAATTAGGCATCATCGTCTCATCCTTACGCGCCTTGATTTTGTTTCTGCGCAAGACTGCGCGCCTAGACCGCTTGCCAGACTTTATCGTGGTTGAAGGGCCTCTCGCTGGTGGTCATTTAGGCTTCGGCATGGACTGGGCGCAATACGATTTACACACCATCATTGCCGAAATTGTGGCGCATCTCAAAACTGAAAAAATTGACATCCCCGTGATTGCCGCTGGCGGTATTTTTACGGGTAGTGATGCGGTGAGCTTCTTAGAAGCAGGCTGCGCAGGCGTACAAGTCGCGACGCGTTTTACCGTGGCAAAAGAGTGCGGCATCCCTGCCAAAATTCAGCAAGAATACTTCCGCGCCACCGAAGACATGATGGAAGTCAATACGACCTCGCCCACGGGTTATCCGATGCGCATGATTAGCACCAGCCCTTCCATCGGCGCGGGCATACGCCCGAACTGCGAGGCGTACGGTTATTTGTTGGATGCCAATGGTAGCTGCGATTACATCAAGGCATACAACGAGCAAGTCGCTTTGCATCCCGATGCGAAAAAAGTCTCGGTGCTGGCAAAAACCTGCTTATGTACACACATGCGTAACTACGATTGCTGGACATGCGGCCATTACACGTATCGCCTCAAAGACACCACGCATCGCAATGCCGATGGCAGTTATCAAAGCCTGTCTGCGGAGCATATTTTCAAAGATTATCAATTCAGCACCGATAACAAAATCGCCCTACCCGTACAAAGTTAATTTGTCAGCAGCACAGCGCGGCTCTTATACCTAGCGTATAAGAGCCGCGCTGCTATTGGGGAAAACAGCAGCATTGGGAAAAACCGCTCGCGCGGGTATAATGCCGCGCTTTCCGCGTCCGCACGCACCACAGGAATCAAACATGACCGCCCCAAAAGACAAGAAAAAAATCGTTAAAAAACCACTCGCCGAACAGCCTATTGTTGACCCACAACAAGATTTAGAAGCGCGTCGCACGCGCCTCAAAGCCTTAATTGTGCTGGGTAAAGAACGCGGCTATTTGACCTACGCAGAGATTAACGATCACTTGCCCGATATGCTCGAAGCCGAGCAAATCGAAGGCGTGGCGAGCATGATTAACGACATGGGCATCAAAGTTTTTGATGTCGCACCCGATGCAGAGGCGATGATTATCACTGACGCTGCACCTGCGGTGGCAGATGAAGATGCCGCCGCCGAAGCCGAAGCCGCTCTCACCACCGCCACCGCTGAATTCGGTCGCACGACCGACCCAGTACGCATGTATATGCGTGAAATGGGTACAGTGGATTTGCTCACGCGCGAAAAAGAAATCGAAATTGCCAAGCGCATCGAAGATGGCTTGAAGCACATGATTCAAGCGATTTCCGCCTGTCCCGCCACCATTGCCGAAATTTTGGCGTTAGCGGGCAAAATTGAGCGCAATGAACTCAAAGCTGATGACCTCATTGATGGCTTCGTTGACCGCGAAGCTGAAGCGGCAGAAGCCTTAGCCGCCGCCAATGCCGAAGCGGCGGCGCAAGCGGCCGCCCATGAAGGCGAGGCGGAAGAACAAGTTGAAGAAAAGGAAGAGGTCGATGAGGCGGCGAATGCTGCCGCCGCCGCTGCGAATTTGGCGCAACTGCGCGCCGATGCGTTAGAACGCTTCGCCGAAATCGCGACGCAATTTAGCAAAATGGGCAAAGCCTATGAAAAATATGGCTATCGCAGCAAGCAATACGATAAATGCCAATTAGAAATTTCGGAATCCTTGATGAATTTCCGCTTCGCCGCTAAGCAAGTCGATGCCTTATGCGACACTATGCGCGGCTTAGTCGAAGAAGTGCGCCGCTCAGAACGCGCCATCCAAGAACTATGCGTAAGCAAAGCAAAAATGCCCCGTCCGCACTTCATCAAAGTTTTTCCTGGCAACGAAATCAATCTGCTGTGGGTAAAAGAAGAGCTCAAAACCAGCAAACCGTACGCTGACACCTTGGCGCATTTTGAATACGCCATCGTTGAACAACAACAACACTTGCTGCGCTTACAAGAACGCGTGGGCATTCCCATCAAAGACTTGAAAGACATCAATAAACAGATGACCAACGGCGAAGCGCGGGCGCGCCGAGCCAAGCGCGACATGATCGAAGCGAACTTACGTCTGGTTATTTCGATTGCCAAAAAATATACCAATCGCGGCCTGCAATTCTTAGATTTAATTCAAGAAGGCAACATCGGCCTGATGAAAGCCGTGGACAAATTTGAATACCGTCGCGGTTATAAATTCTCGACGTATGCCACTTGGTGGATACGCCAAGCGATTACCCGCTCGATTGCCGATCAAGCGCGCACCATTCGTATTCCCGTGCACATGATTGAAACCATCAACAAAATGAACCGCATCTCGCGCCAAATTTTGCAAGAAACAGGTCTCGAGCCTGATGTCGCGGTGTTGGCAGAAAAGATGGAAATGTCGGAAGACAAAATCCACAAAATTTTGAAGATTGCCAAAGAACCCATCTCGATGGAAACCCCAGTCGGCGATGATGCGGATTCGAGTTTGGGCGACTTTATCGAAGATGCGAACACCACTGTGCCAGTTGACGCGGCGGTTTATGGCAGCTTGCGCGGCGCGACTTCTGATATTTTGGATAGCCTCACACCTCGCGAAGCCAAAGTTTTACGGATGCGTTTTGGTATCGAAATGAACACTGACCACACCCTAGAAGAAGTCGGCAAACAATTCGATGTCACGCGCGAACGCATCCGCCAAATCGAAGCTAAAGCCCTGCGTAAATTACGTCACCCTTCGCGCTCCGAAAAACTTAAAAGTTTCTTGGACAGCGAAAAATAATCAGTATTACCGTTTCGGGTCTGTAGCTCAGCTGGTTAGAGCAGAGGACTCATAATCCTTTGGTCCTCGGTTCAAGTCCGAGCAGACCCACCATTTTTCAAGGAGTTACGTTTAAACGTAGCTCCTTATTTTTTGTCGGGGCGACAAAGTGGCTACGGCGTTTTGCACGCGTGTTAAATTTGTCCAGCGGGTTGAACGCTTTGACTTCTTGCAAGCGGTCTGGGACTGAGTGGATGCCACGCATCATCGTACTGTGTACTAATTATTCTCGCCGCACCTTTCTGCATTACAAACCATATTTACGTTGTAAATTTTTTCGTGAGGTACTGCCATGTCACTTTTTATATCGCACTTCATCCTCGGCTTACTGGTGCTACCGTGCGCTTATTTAGTCGCCTTAGTCACGCTGTTTATTCAACGCCGCCGCACTGGGCTTTTGTTGAGCTTGATGTGTTTCGTCACGGCAATCGGCTTGGGGATTTGGGCAATTTCGCAATCGCGTTCCTCGACGGCGGGAATCGGCATGTTGTTTTTACCTTTTATCGGCGTGGCGGCAGGCTCTCTGGCGTGGGGATTTGCCAATTTACGCCTCGCCCAAAATGCACCTTTGCGTATTTTGGCAGGACTGTGTTTAGTCGCGTTGCTAGGAATTTTCGCTTGGGAAATAAATGGCGGCTGGCAGACCATCCAACTGAATAAAAACCGTGATGCGGCGCAGCAAGCTCGCACTGCGCGCATCGCACAACACAAAACGACACTGATGCAGTTATTGGCGCAAAACAAGGGCGAGGAAGCCGCCGCGCTGACGCAGTTTATCGCGCAACATGCCAGTGATGAAGAAGCCTTGTACTCCGCCTTAGCCAGTGAATACGCCACACCCGCACAGCTCGATAGCTATGCGCGAAAAGATGATTTCGGGCTGACGCTCACCGCTTTGCGCAATAAAAATTGCAGTGCCGCAACGCTGGCGCGCATCTATCGCACCCACACTTATCCCAATTATTTTTTACAGGCTGTAGCGGCACATGCGCATACGCCGCCCGATATTTTGCGTGAGATTTTTAGGCAATCGCCGCGCCCCATCGGCGGGCTAGATAGCTGGCTAGCGGCGAACCCCGCTACGCCTGTAGATATTGTGCAGCACTTAAGCGACAGCCACGACATTCAAGTGTTACAAAACGTGCTGCAAAACCCGCAGCTCGATTGCGCCATGCTAAACCGCGCACGCTTGGCAGTTGCGGCTTCCAACCGTCCCGATGACAACTACAGCGTCAACCAAATTGCCTATTTGCAGCCGCAACTGTGTCGTCATTAACGCGACGAATTAACCGCACATAGAATCTTGTTCGTCGTCCTTGCTAACGCGCGGACGCAACAAAAAGTGATGAATGGCGTAGCCCAAAATGAGCGCGGGAATGAAAACCCATAGTTCGCTATTCGGTGCGGCAAACAGTGCCACCGCAGGGCCAGGACAATAACCGCTGATTCCCCAACCGATACCAAATAAAGTCGAGCCGGTGATGAGCGGCGCGTCGATGCGGCGCATATCACTCAGACGAAATTCACTGGCGAATATGGGCTTGGGCAGCTTGAGAATAAAGCGGAACGCCAGCACCGTGACACCCACCGCGCCGCCTAATACGAATAGCAAACTGGCGTTCCACTCACCCGCCACATCCAAAAACCCCAGCACGATTTGCGGCTGCGTCATGCCCGCTAAAGCCAAACCAAAGCCGAAAATAATCCCTGCCAAAAGTGTCACCACGTTATTCAAGATTGCACTCCAAAAACATGACGAACCAGATAAGTGGTGAGTATCGCCACACTTAAAAATATCAGCGTCGCCAGCAAAGAGCGCAAAGAAAATCTACCTAGTCCGCACACGCCATGTCCGCTGGTGCAACCACGCGCCAAGCCTGTGCCGATGCCGACTAACACACCCGCCACCACCAACAACCAAACAGGAAATCCGTCGCGCGCAACAGGCACGCTGCCGCCCAATAAATAATACAAAGCCGCGCCGTCCACGATGCCCATCAGGAATAAAGCGGGGCGCATCCGCTCAGCGGAAAACAGCACATTGCTGACCATGCTGCTCACGCCTGCGATGCGCCCGTTCAACCACAACAGCAACACCGCCGCGCTGCCAATCAGAATGCCGCCGGCTAAGGCGGCTAAAAATTGCGCGTTCATCTACGAGGGACTTTTTATACGTTGAATAAGAAGTTCAGCACGTCGCCGTCTTTGACCACATATTCTTTGCCTTCGACGCGCAACTTGCCTTTTTCTTTCGCGCCCGCTTCGCCGCCACACGCGATGTAGTCATCAAAGGCGATGGTTTGCGCGCGAATAAAACCACGCTCAAAATCGGTGTGAATTACGCCCGCTGCTTGCGGTGCGGTGTCTCCTTTATGGATAGTCCAAGCGCGCACTTCTTTCACACCGGCGGTGAAATAAGTTTGCAAACCGAGCAGCTCGTAACCAGTACGAATCAAGCGATTCAAACCGGGTTCTTCCAGCCCTAAATCTGCCAAAAATTCCATCTTGTCCGCATCATCCAAGTCGGCTAATTCCGCTTCGATTTTTGCGCACAACGCCACCACCGGCGCGCCTTCTTTTGCCGCGTGTTCACGCAAGCGATCAAGGTAAGGATTATTTTCAAAACCATCTTCCATCACGTTGCCGACATACATCGCGGGCTTGATGGTGAGCAGACACAACGGCTTGAGCAAGAAAATTTCTTCCTCGTTCAGGCCTAAGGTGCGCGCGGGTTTTCCTTCGTTCAAATGCGGCAGCAGTTTTTCTAGGATAGCCACTAATTTGATGGCATCTTTATCACCCGAACGCGATTTTTTCGTGTCGCGATGCAAGGTGCGTTCCACCACCGCCATGTCCGCCAAAGCCAGTTCGGTAATGATGGTTTCGATGTCGGCAATCGGATCAATTTTGTTGGCAACGTGGATGACGTTTTCATCATCGAAGCAACGGACCACGTTCACAATCGCATCGGTCTCGCGGATGTTGGCGAGGAACTGATTGCCCAAGCCTTCACCTTTAGACGCACCCGCCACCAAGCCCGCGATGTCCACAAACTCAACGATGGCAGGCTGCATACGAATCGGCTTCACAATCTTCGCCAACGCGTCCATGCGCGCATCGGGTACTTCGACAATGCCAACGTTAGGTTCAATGGTGCAAAACGGATAATTTTCCGCCGCGATGCCCGCCTTAGTCAGCGCATTAAACATAGTGGATTTGCCCACGTTAGGCAGGCCGACGATTCCGCATTTCAAACTCATGGAGATTCCTTAATTTGCTAAATTTCAAAAGGCGCGGATTGTATCACCGTTGCGGTGTAAGGCTTTGCTGGGAGGGAAGTATCGAAATAAAAACACTCAAAACTTTTTACTTAAAACGCTACCGCCTCAAATTTGGCGTAAAGCCCCGCTAAATTTTTGACTGAAATTCTGAATTGACTACGCGCTTTTACGGTGGATTTTTCGGTACTGGCATTCATCACTTTTGAGCCCGGATCGAAAATGACTTGCCCCGCAGAAACAGCGGCTAGATAACGACTAAAGTCTGTGCCTTCACCCATCAAAACGGGGCTGGAATAACGATACGCAGGCTCTAATTCTTTTTCGCTTTCGTAAGAGACATAAGCTGCTTGCGCATGTTTTTTATTCCAACCAACCATCAAATCACCAAACGACCAAGCAGCGGCGCAATGTCCTGTATCGGTCAGCAATTCCACCGCTCCTTCAACGTCCTCAATGATTTTCTTTGTTGGATTAAAACCGCGTATAGATAAAGTCAATCCAGTTTTATCGTTGCGGCAATCAGCGCGATGAGTGCCAGTAAAGTAAAGCGTATCGTCTCCCGTGGGTTTGCCGTATTGACGAACGAAAGCCTTAACGCCATTTTCGCCATACATGCCACCGTCTGGTTCTGGTGTCATAAGCGTAATTCTGTCACTACTGTAGGCTTTCATTTCCCAGCCCATAAAATCAGGTTCTGAACGACTATTCGGGATAATTCCGAGCAATGCCTCAAGCGTATATCCGCCGCCATTCCTAGCTTTATAAGGAATCATTTCGCCCAATTTATTCAAACGCATTGACGAGTGCCAGCCGACATCTCGAATTTTTCCAAGCCTTTCCAAAAGAGCAGATTTTGAATCGCGCCCAAGCAATGGCAAATTAAAAAATACACTTTCTTGCGAGAGTGTGGATTGCGATTGCATCTGCCTAAATTCTTGTGAAATAGCACTACTAGCAGGCGACAAATAAGCGAGCGTTTTGCCATCACGGGTAATTCCAAAAAATAAAACTCGCCCATCATGCCCGTTGTTAAATCGACGCTGCTCTTTTGGGATGGGTCGCATTTGTTCACTCGGTGCATGTTTGCATCCGCGCAGAAAACCCGATAAACGCACTTCTGGATATTGCGGATAAAGTATCAATTGCGCGCCAGTGGCTTGTTCAGTTACACCATCGCCGACCCACACAAAATCCGGTAATCCCCCCAATTTTAGCAATCGCCAGAAGTAGAGACGTGTAACGCTAACTTCTGTTTCGGGGTAATGCCACCGAGTGCCATGTTGGGGCGTTCGTGATTGTAAGTCCACATCCAATCCGTCGCATAATTTTGTACTT
>JARCRQ010000077.1 GCA_029850585.1 Sideroxydans sp. | reverse complement strand
GTGTTTGCTTAAACAATCCTCAAGCGTGCAAAACCGAGCGCGCGTATTGTTTGCGGCGTGAGCAATAGCGACCGTGCTGCGTGCTTGCCATCCGCTATAATCCGCCCCCTTTTTTGTTTGTCCGAGAAAATCTCATGCCTACTGCTAAACGTACCGCACTGTATTTAATCGCTGTCGTCGCGATTGCTATCGCACTATTCGCGCTGTATATCAGCATCGCTTTGCATTGGAGTTACTCGGAGGGCGAGCGCGCAGGTTTCGTGCAAAAATTATCTAAAAAAGGTTGGCTGTGCAAAACTTGGGAAGGCGAGCTGGCATTGGTGTCCTTGCCGGGTGCCGCGCCTGAAAAATTTATTTTTACGGTACGCGATGATGCGGTGGCAGAACGTATCAACAAGCAAGTTGGCACACGCGTCGCCTTGGTTTACGCGCAACACAAAGGTTTGCCGACTAGCTGCTTTGGCGATACCGATTATTTTGTGGAAGACATCAAGACTATCCAGCCTTAAGGAACTCTCGCCCGCATAGGTGTCTATGACGGGCTTGCAATTTTGCCTCGCGCCACCATTTAGCTGATTCGCTAATCCCTTTAGGAGAAACATAATGAAACGCTTTTTAACCATTTTGATGATTGCGATTACCAGTTTAAGTTTGTTCGCAGCAACTGCTGAAGCTAAGCGTTTTGGCGGCGGTGGTAGTGTCGGCAAACAACGCAGCATGAGCCCGCAAGCCGCGCCGACTAAAGCTCCTACGGCAGCACCCGCACCCGCCGCCGCACCTGCCTCGACGGGCAATAAATGGTTAGGTCCTTTGGCGGGTTTGGCAATTGGTGCTGGCTTGGGCGCGATGTTTGCAGGTGGCGGCTTGGGTGGTTTGGGCGGCGCGATGGGCAACATTTTGATGATGTTGGCGATTGGCGCGGCGGTGATGTTTGCGATTTCGTATTTCCGCAAAAAACAAAATCCTAATGTCGCTCAATACGCTGGCGCGGGTGCGCCGTATCAAGAGCCTGCTCCGACACAAAGCTATGCAGGACAAGCAACGGGCGGTTCTTTCAATACGCCTGCGGCAAAAAATATCCCTGCGGACTTTCCGGTAGAGAGTTTTTTGCGCAGCGCAAAAACTTCTTTCATTCGTTTGCAAGCCGCCAATGACCGCAAAGATGTGAATGATGTGCGCGAATACACCACGCCAGAAATGTTTGCAGAAATCTCGATGCAGATGCAAGAACGCGACAACGCGCCGCAAAAAACTGATGTGATTAGCATCAATGGCGAATTGTTAGAGGTTGCCAATGAAGGCGATTGGGCGATTGCCAGCGTGCGCTTCACAGGTTCGTTGTCAGAAAATAACGGCGCGCCTGAAAGCGTTGATGAAGTGTGGCATGTGCAAAAAAATCTGCGCGACGACAAAGCGGTTTGGTTGTTGGCAGGTATTCAACAAACTGTGCTGCACTAATAATGTTTGCCCAACTGTCTGCGACCGCGCTGAATCATGTGCTTGCGCAGAACAGCTGGGCGCATAGCAGGCTAGCTAAGTTTGCCGCGAAAACGGTGCGATTTAATATCGCACCGTTTTCTTTTGCCTATTTGATTTTAAGCGACGGTTCGCTGCAAGCTGCTGACCTACAAGCCAATGACAGCAAGGCTCACAGCGATGCCGAACTCACCATCGCGCCGACTGTATTGCCGCGTTTATTGGCAAAAGACCAACTGGCGCACGCGCAGATTGTGAGTACGGGCGATGCCTCGTTGCTGGCTGAAATTTTTTATTTGTGGCGCAATTTGCACTGGGACGCGGCGCAAGATTTAAGTTTTTTCACGGGTGATATTGCCGCCGAGCGCGTAGTGCAAACCCTGCAAAATTCTCATACGCAGCTTAAAGATGCCGCGTTAAATTTCGCGCAAGCGACGGCAGAATACTGGACTGAGGAACGTCCCATGCTCGCCCAGCCCAACAAAATCACTGCATTCGCGGCAGGGGTCGATACCCTGCGCGATGACCTCGCGCGCTTGGCGGCGCGTGTGCAACGGCTTACGACTCAAAAATAACATGCGCATTTTTCGTTTAATCAAAATCATTTTTGTGGTGCTGCGTTTCGGGCTGGACGAGTTTTTACTCGCGCACGCACGGCTGCGTTGGCTGCGCGTGCCGCTCAATTTTTTGCTGTTTTTTCGCAACACTAAAACGCCGCGCGCGGTGCGTCTGCGTCTGGCACTGGAAGCCTTAGGGCCGATTTTTGTCAAGTTCGGGCAGATGCTTTCGACGCGACGCGACTTGATGCCGACTGACATCGCTGATGAGCTGGCGCGCTTGCAAGACCAAGTGCCGCCGTTTCCGTCTGCGCAGGCGATTGCGATTTTGGAAGCCAATTACGGCAAGCCGTTAAGCGCGGTGTTTCAAAGTTTTGATGAGCAGCCCATCGCCAGCGCGTCGGTGGCGCAAGTGCATTTCGCGGTGCTGCCTGATGGTCGTCATGCGGCGGTGAAAATTTTGCGTCCCGGCATCGCCGCCATCATCGAACACGACATTGCGTTGCTCAAAGTTGCCGCTGATTTACTGGAAAAAGTGTGGGCGGATGGGCGACGCTTGAAGCCTAAATTAGTCGTGAATGAGTTTGAAAAATATCTCAACGACGAACTCGATTTAACGCGCGAAGCGGCGAATGCCAGCCAGCTTAAACGTAATTTTGCCAGCTCGAAATTGTTGCTTGTGCCTGAAATGTACTGGGATTTTTGCAGCAACAACGTCATCGTCATGGAGCGCATGATCGGCACGCCCGTGTCGCAAGTGGACAAGTTGCGCAATGACGGCGTGGACATTCCTAAGCTCGCCGCCGACGGCGTGGAAATTTTTTATACGCAGGTGTTTCGTGATGGTTTTTTTCATGCCGACATGCACCCCGGTAACGTACAAGTGGCAGCGGATGGGCGTTATATCGCGCTGGATTTCGGCATTATGGGCACGCTCACCGACACCGATAAACATTATCTGGCGCAGAATTTTTTAGCGTTTTTTCAGCGCGATTATAAACGCGTTGCCGAGGTGCATATCGAATCAGGCTGGGCTCCAGCGGACACGCGTGTGGATGAATTAGAGGCGGCAATCCGCGCGGTGTGCGAGCCGATTTTTGATCGACCTTTGCGCGAGATTTCGTTTGGCAAAGTGTTGTTGCGCTTGTTCCAAACCTCACGCCGCTTCGGTATTGAGATACAGCCGCAATTAGTCTTGCTGCAAAAAACCCTGCTGAATATCGAAGGCTTGGGTCGGCAACTCGACCCAGAATTAGATTTATGGCAAACCGCTAAACCGTGGCTGGAACGCTGGATGAGCGAGCAAGTCGGCTGGCGTGGGCTGCTTAAATCGTTGCGTGCCGAAGCCCCGCATTACTTCACTTTATTGCCACAATTACCGCGCTTATTGCATCAACGCTTGCATGAAAAAAATTCGCGCAGCGAGTTCGAGGCCACGCTGCAACAGCTGCTGCTAGAACAAAAACGCCGCAATAATTTGTTGCTGATTATTATCGTGCTGGGAATGTTGGCAGCGGTTTGGTTGTCGCACTAAGGGGTTATTCACCTGGCATCGCGCTACGCGAAAAGCCGCTGCGCGAAAATTGTCGCGACGCAGAAAGCTGATCATAAATGGCGGATTGGGTGTGTGTAGTAAAGCCGCGATACACGTCGAAATCTTGCACCGACATGCGCACTTCGTGGGCGGCGTTGCCAAACGCTGCGATAAATTCCGCCCAATTCGCATAGCGCAAGCTGACTTCTTTTTGCAACGCTCGATGCACCACCGTCGTTAAATTAGCGGGGAGTTCTTGGCGATATGTTTGGATGGGCGTGGCAGGAAAATTCAACACCGCGATGCGCGCATCAAACGGATTGTCAGCGGTAAAAGTATTTTTCCCCGTGAGCAGTCGATACAAGGTCGCACCCAAAGAATAAATATCGGCGCGCTCATCTAGCGGCACACCATCGAGCTGTTCGGGCGACATATACGCCAAACTACCCGCCACCATTTTGCTCGCCGCCCCCGTCTGAATTGCACAACCAAAATCCATCAATTTGACTAAACCATTCGGCAGCATGATGATATTTTCAGGCTTCACATCGCGATGCACTACCCCCTGTTGTGCCACATATTGCAAGGCTTCGGCGACTTGCTCGATGACCGCTAACACGGTGTTAATCGGCAGCAAGCTATCGGTGTTTTGATGGTGGTCGAGCGACTCGCCATTGAGATATTCCAACACCAAATACGGCCCGCTGACTTCGCGCAAATCCGCATCAATTTGCCGCACGATATTTTTGTGCTGAAAACTGCCCGCCGTTGCTACTTCGTTAGCCAGCAAGCCGCGATACGGCGCGGACAGTCGCTCGGCGCGCAGTTGCTTAATCGCCACCGAGGCAAAAGTTTTATCCGAAATTGCCAAATACACATTCGAGCTCGCCCCTACGCCGATGGGTTTGACGATGGAATAAGAACCAAGGCGAAGGGGAGTGGGCATGAATTTAATTCATTGCGGGCGCACCGCAATCATTTATCGGAACACGATGGTTTTGTTGCCGCAAACTAAAACGCGATCTTCGACGTGGTAGCGCAAGCCACGCGACAACACGGTTTTTTCGATGTCGCGTCCGTAACGCACCAAATCCTCCACCGTGTCGCCGTGGTCAATACGCACCGTATCTTGCTCGATAATCGGCCCTGCATCCAGCTCGTCGGTAACGTAATGGCAGGTCGCACCGATGAGTTTCACGCCGCGCAAATAGGCTTGGTGATACGGTTTTGCGCCGACAAAAGATGGTAAAAAACTATGATGAATGTTGATGATGCGCCCCGCATATTTGCGGCATAAAGCGGGCGGCATAATCTGCATAAAGCGCGCCAAAATCATGGTGTCGCCGCGATACTCATCAAACAGCGCGGCAATTTTTTCAAACGCGGCGAGCTTGTCGGATTGCATATCAACGTGAACAAAGGGAATGCCGTGCCATTCGACAAAACTGCGCAACTCGTTGTGATTAGAAATCACGCAAGGAATATCCACCAGCAACTCGCCGCTGCGCCAGCGATGCAGCAAATCATCGAGACAATGATCTTGCTTGCTCACCAGCAACACCAAGCGTTTTTTCTGCGCCGAATCGGCGAGTTGCCAACTCATATTGAACTCGGTTGCTAAGGGTGCGAACACACGGCGAAACTCGGTCGCATCGAACGGCAAAGAATCGGCGCGGATTTCCTGGCGCATAAAAAATCGCTGCGCTTCTTGTTCGGTGTGATAACTCGCCTCGACAATAAAACCGCCATGTTGCGCAATAAAGCCCGTCACCGCAGCGATGATGCCAGAGCGGTCGGGACAAGAGATGGTGAGGGTGTAGTGGTGGGTCATATTGAAATTCTGTGGCTATCCAAAAGGGTGTGTGCAGGTGCGGATGCGTGGCTTAGTTTGTTCGGCGGTATTCATCTTGTTGTCTGGCAGATAAGCGGTGCGGCGGATTATACGGAAAGCCCTCGCGCACTCAAACTAAGGGACGGTAGGTGTTGCGCTGGCTTAGGTGGGGGCTAGTGCTGGGGCATCGTCATGCTATTTGATTCGCTCTAACTCGATTTGATCTAGCCTGACGAACACGAAGCCTTGTTCTAGCAAGTGTGCCAAGCCGACGGCTAGTCCTTCGGCGGTGTCGGAGGCGGGTTTGTTCATGTGCGCGATGATGATGTCGCCGGCTTTAATGTGCGCTAGGCGTTTTTCTATCGTGAGTTTTTTGGCGGTCGCACCGTCGTCAGCATTCACCGAAAAGCCAGCAATTTTGTAATGCATTTTTTCGATTTCGGCGATGGCGGCGGCGTCATATTCCGCCGTCGCACCACGATACCAATG
>JARCRQ010000076.1 GCA_029850585.1 Sideroxydans sp. | reverse complement strand
ACTTTGCCCTGCTCGACTTTTTTATCATGCCCCATAAATTCAAGATACTTTTCCATACCCAAATCAGGCGCAATGACGGGCAAATTAGCGCGCTTAAATAGAGTGCGCACGCGCTGCACATCCGCCTCGCTCAGCCAACCTAAACGGCGTGACAAATCCGCCGCCATCATCGTCCCCGCCGCCACCGCTTCGCCATGCAGCCATACGCCATAGCCCATGCCCGTCTCAATCGCATGACCAAAGGTGTGACCTAAATTAAGCAAGGCGCGCTCGCCACTTTCACGCTCGTCCACGCCCACTACCTCGGCTTTATTCTCGCAGCTACGCGTAATCGCATATTGCAAAGCCTGCGCATCGCGGGCAATCAGCGCGTCCATGTTTTGCTCCAACCACTCCAAAAACGGCACATCGCGAATTAAGCCGTACTTAATCACCTCTGCCAGCCCCGCCGACAGCTCTCTATCGGGTAAGGTTTTCAGCGTGCTGATGTCCGCTAAAACTAATTGCGGCTGATAAAACGCCCCTATCATATTTTTGCCCAACGCATGATTGATGCCCGTCTTGCCGCCCACCGACGAGTCCACTTGCGAGAGTAAAGTAGTGGGGATTTGAATAAAGGGTACACCGCGCAAATAGCACGCCGCCGCGAAACCCGTCATGTCACCTATCACCCCACCGCCCAAGGCAATCAGTGGCGTACTACGTTCGCAACGATGTTGCAACAACGCATCAAAAATTAAATTAAGTGTGTCGCTGGTTTTGTATTGCTCACCATCGGGCAACACAATTTCAATCGCGCTGACATTGATTGTTTTTAAGGTCGCGATAAGCTGAGCTATATACAGCGGCGCAACCGTGCTGTTGCTCACAATTGCAACGCGTTGATGCGGAATGTGCGCGCGCAATAACTCAGCGTGAGCCAGCAAACCTGCACCAATGTGAATTTCATAACTGCGTTCTTGTAACCCGACGCGAAGCACCGATTTCATATAGCAGCTCCTAATTGTTCAGACTGAAATGCATGGATTTTTTCGACTAAATGCAACATTAAACTTTGCACGCTTTGCCGCCCCGTTTGCACCACGATGTCGGCAACGTCTAAATAGAGCGGGTCACGCTGCACAAATAGCTCATTGAGCTTGCCCAGCGGATCGGCGGTTTGCAATAAGGGGCGATTTTTATCATGGCGCGTACGTTGCCAAAGGTCATGCACATTGGCTTGCAAATAAATCACGATGCCCTGCGCTTGCATAACGCGACGATTTTGCTCCAGCAAAACCGCGCCACCACCTGTAGCGAGCACGGTTTGTTGTCTTTGCAAAATCGTGGCAATTTCTATCGCCTCACGCTGCCGAAAACCAGGCTCACCTTCAACATCAAAAATGTGTGGAATCGACACCCCCGTGCGCGCCTGAATTTCAATATCGCTATCAAAAAAGGCTTTATCCAAATGTCTTGCGAGAATACGCCCCATGGTCGATTTCCCCGACCCCATCATGCCGACCAGAATTAAGTTCCCTGTGGCAAATTTCGCTGTCAAATTTTCACTATGCGGCATAACTATCATTCAATTTTTTGTAAAAATAAAATGCCCGGACGAGCCGGGCATTTCGCTAAAGCCTTAAGTTAAAACTACTTCAGGCTTAAGGTATCTTTCATAATCTTCGGGGTGATAAACACTAACAGCTCGCCCTTTTTATCGCTCTTAACACGGTTTTTAAACAAATAGCCCAATACTGGAATATCGCCTAACAATGGCACTTTATTCACATCATCCGCTTCGATTTGCGTATAAACCCCGCCAATGACTACCGTCCCACCATTTTCCACCAATACTTGGGTGTTCACTTTATTGGTATTGATACTCGGAATGCCAGCGAACAACACCCCCACCGAGTCTTTATTCACTTTCACATCCATGATGACATTGTCATCTGGCGTAATTTGCGGCTTAACCAACAGGCTCAAAACCGCCTTCTTAAACGCTACGTTAGCCGCACCACTGCTAGAAGATTGCAAGTAAGGGATTTCCGTACCTGTTTCAATCAAGGCCTCCGCTTTATCCGCCGTTACCACACGCGGGCTAGAAATAATTTTGCCCTTGTTATCCGTTTCCAACGCTTGCAGCTGTAAAGATAAAATTTGCGCGCCCGATCTGTTAAACAGCAAGGTTGAAAGCGTTCCCACACTAGGCACCCCAGCCGTTACACCCGCTGTAGTAATCCCGCCGCCTGTTGGCAAGGTAGTAGTTGCCACACCACGCGGTGTCCAATTAGAAATTGTACCTAAACTACGACTAAAACCATCGGTAGCTTCCACCACACGCGCTTCTATCATCACTTGACGTACGGGTACGTCAACCTTAGCGATAATTTGACGCACTTCGTCTAACTTGCTGGGTACATCTTGAATAAACAATTGGTTAGTACGCTCATCCCAAACCGCACTACCGCGTTTGGACAACAATTTCTGCTTGTCGTCCACCAAAATTTTCTTAAATGCTTCCGCTTTAATGTAGTTCAGCTGGAATGTTTCGGTACGCAAGTTTTCCAACTCAGTAATTTCTTGGCGGGCAGTCAAATCAATTTTTTCTTTAGCGGCCAACTCTTCACGCGGCGCAACTTGAATCACGTTGCCATTTTTACGCATGTCCAAACCACGGCTTTGCAAGATGATGTCCAGTGCTTGATCCCACGGCACATCTTTCAAACGTAAAGTCAAATTACCCGTTACTGTATCGCTAATCACCACGTTCAGATTGGTAAAGTCAGCAATCACGTTTAAGGCTTCACGCACCGTAATGTTTTGGAAATCTAAGGTGAGTTTTTCACCTGCATAACCTGTTTGACTGCTTTTCACTAGCTTGTTCGGGTCTTCAACAACGGCTTTTACTTCTACGATAAATTTGTTGTCAGTTTGGTAAGCAGAGTATTCCCATAAGCCTTTAGGCTCGATAATCATCTGCACATTGTCACCTTTGCTAAAGGTGTCAACCGCTTGAACTGGCGTACCAAAGTCCACTACATCTAATTTACGTTGTAAATTTTTAGGTGCGTTGGTCTTCAAGAAATCCACGATCAACTTACTGCCCTGCTGACGAATGTCAATGCCAGTCGTAGCATCTGACAAATCAATTTGTACGCGACCTTCGCCATTTTTGCCACGACGGAAATCGACATCGCGCAAAGCATGTTTTTGCTGAGTGACAACGGGAGCGGCAAAACTCGATTTTTTCACCGCACCATCAGTAACAGGCTTGGCTTGCAGGGTAATAAAGACCGTATTGCCATCCATCTTAGCTTCATATGCCAGCATTTGACTTAAATTAACCACCAAGCGTGTTCGATTGCCGGCCTGTATCAACGTTACGCCGCGCACATCCCCTTCATTTACGTCTTGGGTATTTTTTCCCATGCCATTGCTCGCATTCGCAAAGTCAAAGGCAATTTTAGGCGGATTATTGATGGAAAACCCTGTTGGCAATGCCGCTAAAGGTGCGGTTAAATCAACTTTAACCACCACCGCGCCATTCGTCGAAGTACTTGCTGAAACAGCGGTAATCGAATTTTGCATATCGGCGGCTGTCGCAACGGTGACGCTCACCAAAGCGCACAATCCCAGCAAGGTAGTATGTATATTTTTTAACAGGCTCATGTCTAAACTCCTTAATTACTCAACTAATTGCAAGGTACTCATACGCTCAGTCCAATCACCTGCACTGTCCTGAACCATTTCCTTGATTTTCACTTCATTACCCGCAACTTCTAACACCTTGCCAAAATTCAGCCCCAAATAATTACCCGATTTAACACGGTAAATTTTATTATCTGGCGCTTTGACCACCGCATAACCCACGCTTTTTTGTTGCAAATAGCCAACCATTTTCAACGCCTCTAAAGGAAAATCCTCTAATGCTTCTTTAGGGCGATCTAAGTCTGGCTGATTCAATCCTGCCTTGTTAGCTGAGCGCAAGTCAGGCTTACGCGGCTTAAATGGGTCTGCAATGCTAGTCGAGTTTTCATAAACAAAAGGCTCATATGGCTTGACTTCTGGTGCAGGCGGAATCTTTCCACGCATATCGGCACCTGCCGTCTTCACGAAATCGCGCAAATCCTGAAACTCTTCGCCACCACAACCAACCAGGCACAATGAAGCAATTAAGATGTAATGAGATTTCATTTCGCCCCCACTGGTTTGCTAGCTTTCTTTTGCACAGCAACTTCATTCTCATCCAAATAACGATAAGTCTTAGCCTTTGCTTCCATAACCAAAGCTCCCGCAGCAGTTGCAATGCTAATTTCATTCAAAGTGACAATACGCGGCAACATAGAAATATCACTGGCAAATCGCCCCAAATCATCGTAATTACCATTGACCTTCAAATCAATCGGCTGCTCAGCAAAAGAACCGTTGATAACCGTCTCTGCCCCAGGTCTAAATAAATCAAATTGCAAACCACGACCCAAACCAGCTTGGTTAATATCGGTTAACAGCGCATCCATTTCAGATTTATTCGGCAATTGCTTAAGTAAAGCCCCTAGTGACTCCTGAGTCTCGGTCAACTGTTTCTTAATCAAATCCAAGTTGATGGCTTGTTTTTTCTTGTCCAAAAATGAGGCTTTCAATGTCTCTTCCTCAAGCTGCACTAGCTGCAAATCATTCCACTTGTCTTTAGTAAACAAGAACACGCCAGCCGCGATAACCAGCAAAAACACCACTAAAAATGCGAGTAGCTTAGCAACCCACGGCCACGACCCAGGATCCTGCGGATTTAAGTTTTTTAGCTCGTCAAAATCTATCATGTTCTTAGCCCTTATTAGCGGCTGCTTTCACAGCAGGAGCAACCGTTGGAACATCAGCCTTGGTTACATTAAATGTCAAAGTGTATTCACTTAACCGACCGTTATTAACACTTGCTGCTTTAATCTCTACCAAAGCCGGCGTATCCAACCAGGGCGAATCTTCAATTGCGCGCATTAAAGTAGAAACCCGCGCATTCGATTGCGCATAACCCACCATGGTAATTTTATTACCCGTTTGTTTGAGCGTTTTGATATACACGCCATCAGGCAGAATGCGCAACATTTGGTCTAACAAATGCACCACATCCGTTCGGGTACTTTGCAAACCTTCCACGACATTTTTTCTGGTCAGCAAAGAGTTGGTTTCTTCACGCAACTTCTTAATTTCCTCAATTTGCTTATCTAAAATAGCAATTTCTTTCTTTAGATAACCATTGCGCCCGTCTTGATAGGCTATTTTCGCGCTTAACAAACCCTGCACCAAACCTATTAAAAATACAGCAGCCAAGCCACTCAGTACGGCAAGCGCAGCAAACTGAACCTTACGAGCACGCCGCTTTTCAGCGCGATGCGGTAGTAAATTTATACGAATCATGATGGGTCAAACCTCCGCATAGCCAAGCCACAAGCGATAATCAATGAAGGCGCATCAACCTGCATTTGACGCGGCTTAATACGAGAAGACAAGGTCATCAATGCAAAGGGATTCGCCACCATGGTACTCACTTGCGTTTTAGCCGCAACCGCATCATCTAGGCCTGGCAAAGTTGCACATCCTCCTGCCAACACCAAGTAATCAACCTGACTGTATTGAGTTGAAGTAAAGAAGAACTGCAAGGCGCGAGCAATCTCCATCACAATGTTCTGACGAAACACACTTAGCACATCTGATTCATAATTATCTGGCAGACCACCATTTTTCTTACCCGCCTCCGCCTCATCTAAAGAGAGCCCAAAAGCAGATTGAATTAAAGCGGTTAATTGATTGCCACCCACTTGTTGATCGCGTGTATAAACGGACAGCCCATTGCGCAACACATTGATGTTAGTCACATTCGCACCAATATCAATCAACGCCACGCACATATCACGCGCCCCACCAGGCAACTGTGAACGAATCTGCTCAAAGGCTAATTCCGCCGCGTAAGTTTCAACATCCATTACCACAGCCTTTAAGCCAGCAGACTCTGCCGCCGCCACGCGATCCTCGACGTTTGCCTTGCGCGACGCGGCTAACAGCACCTCAACTTCTTCAGCATTGTCAGCAACTTCGCCCAATACTTGGAAGTCCAAATTCACCTCATCCAAGGCAAACGGAATGTACTGATTCGCCTCAGACTCAACCTGATACTCCATTTCCTCATCACGCAAGCCAGCAGGCAAGCGGATTTTCTTAGCAATCACCGCGCCTTGTGGCAAAGCCAAGCTGGCATTTTTAATCCGACTACCTAATCTTTTCAGGGCACGACGCAAGGTTTCCGCGACAGCATCCAGATTGTTGATGTTGCCATCACTTACGGCATCTTTTGGTAAAGGTTCAATCGCATAACGCTCAACCATAAAACCTGCATTTTTTGGCAAGGCACTCAGCTCGACCAATTTAACTGACGAACTACCAATATCAATACCAATTAAAGGTGGCGTTTTAGTTTGGAATATATCCAATGGGACTTCAAAATTTACTTTAGGCATAGTCCGTTTTGAGCTGTTCTGTATAAAGTGGATTAAATCCTAGCAATAACTCTCGAAAGAGTAAAGCATTTTTATTTTCGTCAGATGCTTTCATATGGTATTAAGGAGGGTGCGATATAATTCGCTGTTGGCAATTTCTCGCTTATTAATTTTAGGTAACCAAAAATGCTTTCTCGCCGCTTAACAATCTCTCTGCTGGCTATCGCCGCCATCGTATTACTGCCGTTTATTTTGTTAAGCATCGCAGTGGTTGTGACTTACCCCACCCTGCCGACATTAGAAGTGCTTACCGACTACCATCCCAAAGTGCCGCTGCGGGTGTATAGCCAAGATGGCGCGCTGCTGGGCGAATTTGGCGAAGAGCGGCGCGCTTTGGTGACCATAGCAGAAGTGCCAGACTTGATGAAAAAAGCCATTTTAGCGGCCGAAGACGATGGCTTTTATCAGCACGGCGGCGTGGATTACACTGGCGTATTACGCGCGGCAATTGCCAACTTAACGGGCGGTACTAAGCAGGGCGCGAGCACTATCACCATGCAAGTAGCGCGTAATTTTTTTCTGACTAAGGAAAAAACGCTGTCGCGTAAATTTAATGAGGTGTTGCTTACTTTCAAAATTGAACGCGCCTTAAGCAAGGATGAAATTCTCCAGCTTTACATCAATCAAATTTATTTGGGGCAACGCGCCTATGGTTTTGCCTCCGCCGCGCAAGTGTATTTCGGCAAACCTTTGAAACAACTATCCACTGCCGAATTTGCTATGCTGGCGGGCTTACCTAAAGCCCCGTCTAGCTTCAATCCTGTGGTCAATCCTAAGCGTGCCAAATTGCGCCAAATGTATGTGTTACGTCGTATGCACCAACTCAGCTTTATTGATGATGCCGAGTTCCAACGCGCACAAACTCAGCCACTAGATACCAAACACAACGCCACGTTTGAAGTTAAAGCGGATTACTTAGCCGAAATGGTGCGCGCGGAATTGTTCGAAAAATTTGGCGAAGCTACCTACACCCAAGGTCTAAAGGTCTATACCACGCTGCGTGCAGCCGACCAAATCGCGGCGTACCAAGCGGTGCGTAGCGGTGTGATGGATTACGAACATCGGCACGGCTATCGTGGCCCGGAAGGATTTGTCGATTTAGCCAAAGCAGCAGACGACAAAGCGGCTATGGAAAGCTTGCTCGATGACACGCTACAAGGCCATCTGGATAGTGATGATTTAGTGCCTGCTGTGGTGACCGCGATGAATGCCAAATCGCTGATGATTTACACCAAAACAGGCGCGACCGTGCAGCTGGAAAACGCCAACTTGCGTTTTGTCGAACGCGCCTTAAACAACAAAGCCCCGCTCGCACAACGCATTAAAGTAGGCTCGGTGGTACGCGTGCAACAAGATGAAAAAGGTGGTTGGCAAATCACCCAGTTACCACAAGTTGAGGCGGCATTTGTGGCTGGCAACCCTCAGAATGGGGCGATTTATGCCTTGGTTGGCGGCTTCGATTTCAATCGCAACCAGTTCAATCACATCGCCCAAGCCTGGCGGCAACCTGGCTCAAGTATCAAGCCGTTTATCTATTCCGCATCTTTGGAAAAAGGTTTAACCCCCGCCACCGTGATTAACGACGCGCCGCTAGAATTTTCTGAAGAGCAAACCGGCAGCGACGCTTGGCAGCCGAAGAATTACGACGGCGGTTATGAAGGTCCAATGCGCATGCGTGCTGCGTTAATTAAATCAAAAAACTTAGTCTCAATTCGCATTTTGCAAACGATTACGCCGCAATACGCGCAAGATTATTTGGCGAAGTTTGGCTTCGATCCCGCCAAGCATCCCCCTTACTTAACTATGGCGTTAGGTGCGGGCACGGTAACACCGATGCAAATGCTCACGGGTTATTCAGCGTTCGCCAATGGCGGCTACAAAATCACCCCGTATTTTATTGAGCGCGTTGAAGATGATCGCGGCAATGTGTTAAGCAAAGCAACCCCCGTAGCAGTCGGCGCGGGGGCGGAGCAAATTATTGACACGCGTAACGCCTTTACCATGGTCAGCATGATGCAAGACGTGGTGAAGCACGGCACGGCAATACGCGCGATGTCGCTAGGACGACAAGATTTAGCGGGTAAAACAGGCACGACTAGCGACTCAATCGACGCGTGGTTCTGTGGCTTTCAACCGACCGTGGTGGGGATTTCTTGGATAGGCTTCGACCAACCGCATAGTTTGGGCGACAAAGAAACGGGCGGCGGCGCAGCGTTACCGATGTGGATGAACTACATGAAAGTTGCCTTAAAAGATGTGCCGCAAGCGACGTACTCAGTCCCCGAAGGCATCGTCACGGCGCGCATCAACGAAGCGGGGCAACGTGATGAGAATGGCGGTCGCACCGAGTATTTTTACAAAGAAAACTTGCCTGGCATTTACGCCACGCCAAGTGCGGACTCCTCCGTCCCTGCCAGCGAAACCATCAAAGACCAACTGTTCTAATCATGGGCAAGGAGTATGCCGATAGCCGCGATTTAATGCGTGCGAGACTGGCGCAACACGCGGCGAAACTGATGGCAGAAGATGGCATCACTGACCACGGCTATGCCAAGCGTAAAGCCGCCAAACAACTGGGCGCACTGGACACCCAACACCTGCCTAGCAATGATGAGATTGATGCAGCGTTACGCAGTTTCCGCCTACTCTTTCAAAGCCATTCGCACCCGCAAGTGCTAGGCGCGCTACGCATACAAGCGTTGCAGACCATGCGTCAATTCGCCGAGTTTCATCCGTATCTAACAGGCTCGGTGTTAAGCGGCATGGCGGGCGAACAATCCGACATCAACATCATGCTGTTTTCCGATGACGCTAAAGCAGTGCTGCTGTTTTTACTTAAACACGCCATCGAATTTACCGATGGCGAATGGAAAGTACGTTTGGGCGGGCATGAACAAAGCGTACCGAGCTACACCTTGACGGATGAATCTGCCGTGCAAACCCACCTCATCGTACTGCCCGAAAACGCCCGCCACAGCGGCAGCCGCCACCCTGAAACCCATGCAGATATTGCGGCGGTGGAGGTCTTGCTAGCGGGTTAGTTTTACTGCGCTATTAACTTAGTCAAACCTTGAGCGATATAACGCGACCCTTCCAGCGAGAGATGGTCATCATCACGATAAAGCATCTTGCCGTCCTTCATTGCCCAACACCACTTATCGTCACACAGCTGCGCGGCGGCATCGAACACTTGCACCGCAGGAAAATCTTTCAGCACGCTAAAAACCAACTCTCGATATTCTCGATTGCGCTCGTCAAATTCTTTTCTTGATACAGCACAAGGCGTTTTTATTTTGCTACTAAGGCTTAATGGACGGCTATCAACACATACTTTTGGATCAAAGCCAAGCTCAGGATTATCCAGTACATAAATAATCTTTTTACCTTTGGCGAGCAAACGCGCAAGGGTTTGCCGCATGGCTATTGCAAAAACAGCTTTTGAGTCTTGAACCTTGGGCTGCTTTACGAGAGTGATGACCCTTTTTAGGCTTTCATCAACTCCGAACCCTTTGCCTGTTATCTCCAACACACCTCTAAATGACATTACAACTTGCTGTACCGAGTCACTTTCTAGCGCGAAATTAAGTGCGTAGTTGGACGTGTCAGCACAAGTATCTTTTTGGTTGGGGTCAAAAGAAGCCACATCAAAAAATGGCAAGCACCCAGCACCTGTCAAACTGAGAACAGTCGATTTTTGCAGAGTAGCTACACCAGGATATAAATGATTTGCATGGGAATCACCAAGCAGCATAACAACAGGATTCCCTAGCTTCGATTGCGCACAATGATTGCCAATAAAATTAAAGTCTGAATGCTCTACACGACAATTAGCATTAGAAAGGTTGTCACCCCATTCAAACTGAGCCATCTGCTGCTCCCACAATTTATGACGAAACCCAAATCCCTCCCTCTTGTAATCGTTATAGCCAGCAAAGCCCATAATGCCCATAAGTAGCAGCAGCACGATAGTTTTTGCACGTCCTTGTTTGCCAAAGCGCAGCGGCTTTTCTATCAGTCGGTAGGTCAGCCATGCCAGCAGAATCGCCAGCGCAACTGCGGCCAATCGAATTCCGCGTGACGGCGTTTCGCTTTCCATAATTCGCGCAAACGACAACAACGGCCAATGCCACAAATACAGAGGAAAGCTAATCAGTCCAAACCATACCAATATCCGATTCGATAACACTACGCGGTTGAACCAGGCTTGCGCGCCCGCCGTAATAATCAGCACCGCACCCAGCACGGGCAACACCGCCCAGCCGCCAGGGAAGTGGCGTTCTTTATTCACCAAGACGAAACCCATCACAATCAGCGCAATACCCAACAGCGATTGCACATTGCGCAGCGTTTTGCCGTTCACTTCGGGTGCGGGCGTGTAAATAATTTTCCCCAGCCAACCATCTAAACGATGCTGCCAATTAGGGAATAATTTTGTTCGGTGCAGCGTCATTTGTGCCAGCACCGAGCCTGCCAACAGCTCCCAAAAACGCGTTTGCGGTGAGTAAAAAGCCGCAACTGCATCGTGGTGAACGGTGCGGATATTCAGCGCAAATGAAATCAGCGCGACCACCAGCGTAATGGTGAGCAAGTTAAATTTGCGCTTCCACGCGAGCCACAGCAACAACGGCCAGACGATGTAAAACTGCTCTTCTATGCCTAGCGACCACAGATGTAAGAGCGGTTTAGTATCGGCGGCATTATCAAAATAGCCGCTTTCTTGCCAAAACATAAAGTTCGCCACAAATCCCGCGCCGCCTGCGATGTGCTTGCCGAGCTGCTTATACTCATCAGCAAGTAAGGCGAACCAGCCGAACACAAAACATGCGGCGAGCACTAGTAATAGTGCAGGGAAAATACGCTTGATACGGCGTGCATAGAACTCGCTAAAACTAAAACTGCCGCGCTCTAGGCTGCTAATGATGATGGTGGAAATGAGAAAGCCAGAAATGACGAAGAAAATATCCACGCCAATAAAGCCGCCTTTAAGCCAATTGGGAAAGGCATGAAAGGCAACCACGGCAAGCACCGCAATCGCACGCAGACCATCAATGTCAGCGCGATATTTTGGGTGAGTTAGCTGCTCAGTGCTGGTGTGGTGTGGTGTGGTGTGGACATCATTATTCACGTCTAGTTTCTTTATGGTGAGTGTTTTAGTAAATTGAGAATGTGGCTGCGTTGACCGTTTGATCCATGCCTAGCCGCAACCTAAATCTATTTCTGCAACCAGCGCGCCGCATCCAAGGCGAAGTACGTCAGTATCCCATCCGCGCCCGCACGTTTGAACGCCAGCAAGGATTCTAGCACACACGCTTCCTCATTCAGCCAGCCGTTTTGCGAGGCGGCTTTGAGCATGGCGTATTCGCCGCTGACTTGATAAACGAAAGTCGGTGCTTTGAATTCGTCTTTGACGCGCCGCAAAATATCTAAGTACGGCATGCCCGGTTTGACCATCACCATATCCGCGCCTTCTTGCAAATCCAAGCCGACTTCCCACAAGGCTTCATCGGAATTGGCAGGATCCATTTGGTAGGTGTTTTTGTTACCTTTGCCGAGGTTGCCACTCGAGCCAACTGCATCGCGGAATGGACCATAAAAGCTCGACGCATATTTTGCCGAGTACGCCATGATGCGGGTGTGGATGCAGCCTTTGCGATCCAGCGCGGCACGCACGGCGGCGATGCGACCATCCATCATGTCTGATGGGGCAACCACGTCCGCGCCCGCCATCGCATGAGCTTGCGCTTGTTGCGCCAGCACCTCGATGGTTTCGTCGTTTAGCACATAACCGTTCTCGTCGATTAAACCGTCTTGCCCGTGGCTGGTATAAGGATCGAGCGCGATGTCGGTCATAACGCCCAGCTCTGGGTACGCGTGTTTAATCGCCGCAACCACGCGTGGTACCAGTCCATTCGGGTTGTAGGCTTCTTCCGCGCCCAGACTTTTCAGCGACACATCAATCACCGGGAAAATCGCCATCATAGGAATGCCCAACTTGACGCATTGCTCAGCATCTTTGAGCAGCAAATCCAAAGTCTTGCGTTGCACGCCCGGCATGGACTTCACGTCCTCTACTGTATTCGTGCCTTCCAACACAAACACGGGGTAAATAAAATCGGCGGCGGTCAAAATATGTTCGCGCATTAAGTTGCGAGAAAACGCATCGCGGCGCATCCGACGCATCCGAGTTTGAGGATATTTACCTAGTGTTTGCATAGCATTCCTAAAGTTTTTGAAAAAATTTGAATTATTTTTGAACTAATTAGCAAAGTGCCACTCAGATAGCGCGAATGATGATGAATCGTTCCACGTTTCTCCTCCCTGAGCGTGTATCTTCACCCTGTGAAGATATTTCAGCCCTCGATTATTCGGGGGCTTTTTTTTGCTCAAAATAACCATGCCGTCGCCATACGTCGTTATCCTCAAAAAATCTTGCTTGCATACTCAAGTATGCGGCGCGGCGATTTTTCTACGGATGCCTAGTCTGACTTAGGCCTGTTCATTTTGAGTCCCACCCAACAATTTATTCTTCTGCGCCTAGTTGTTCGTCAGTATTGATTTCTTCAGGTGCGGCAAACCAACCCGCGATGACCGCTTCAGCTTCTTCGATGCCTTGTTTTTTCAAGCTAGAAAATAATTGCACGGTGCAATGTGGGAAAAATTCCACCAAATGCGCACGCACTTTGGTCAACGTTTGGATGGCTTGTTGGCGGCTGTATTTATCAGCTTTGGTCAGCAAAATATGCACGGGTTTATTGGTCGGCGCGAACCAATCCAACATTGCTTCGTCCAGCTCAGTGAGCGGATGCCGTACGTCCATGATGACCACCAAACCGCATAGCTCATCGCGTTTTTGCAGATATTCGGTGAGCAACGCTTCCCAATGTTTTTTGCTGGCTGGCGGCACTTTGGCGTAACCGTAACCGGGCAAATCGACCAGATAAGTATTCGGACTCAGCGAGAAAAAATTCAAATGCTGAGTGCGTCCTGGTGTCTTACTGACGTAAGCCAAACGCACATGGTTGGCGAGGGTGTTAATCGCGGAAGATTTGCCTGCGTTGGAGCGGCCGACGAAGGCAACTTCGCGTCCACCATGTGCGGGCAAATCTTTGAAATGATTGACCGTAGTGTAAAAAGTCGCGAGGGAAAAGAGTCCCATTATTTCCAACCCGCAAAAATTTTATCCGCTGCGGCAATGGTCGCAGCGATGTCGGCTTCGCTGTGCGCGGCGGAGACAAAACCC